>JAHEKG010000010.1 GCA_024638475.1 Rhodospirillales bacterium
GGTTAGCGCGCTCGACGTGTCCATCCAAGCCCAGATCGTTAATTTGCTGAACGAGCTCAAGCAGAAGTTTCAGCTATCGTTGATTTTCATTAGTCACAATTTGTCCATCGTGCGTTTGTTGAGTCAACGCGTCTTGGTGCTGTATCTGGGTCATGTCATGGAATTGACGGATCGCGAACTGATATACGACAGTCCATTACACCCCTATACACGGTCGCTCATTCGGGCGATTCCGCGACCGGACCCGAGTTATCCCTTGAAGCGTCCGGACACCACCCTGGGTCGGGATTTGCCCTCGCCAATCGACCCGCCGCCCGGGTGTGTATTCCACACGCGTTGCCCCCACAGTACAGCGCGGTGTCGAGAGGAAGTACCGACGCTAGAGGTTACGGCGACAGGCCAACAGGTCGCTTGTCATCACTGGCGCACCCTGCCACCCTGGGAACCAGAGCCCGCCAAGGAATAAATAAGAGGAGCTGCGGAATAATGAACGACAAGCAAAGATTCGCCGGCAAGGTTGCATTGTGCACCGGCGCGGGCCGCCCGGAAGGGCTCGGGGAGGCAATCCTAAAGCGCTTGGCGGAGGAGGGTTGCCAAGTCGTCGTCACCGATCTCGGTAAGCCTCAGCGCCACATGGGCAGCGAGCATATCGGTACGACGCAAGAAATGGAGCAAGTCGCCGAAGAAATTAGGGCCTCCGGCGGTACAGCAACGACGTTCGCCTTGGATGTCCGCGACGAAGATCAAGTCGAAGCCGCAATCGCGCATGCCGTGGCCGAATTTGGCGGCCTGGATTTCATGATCAATAACGCCGGCATTGGTTACCTCATTCAACCGGTGACCGAAATGGCGAAGGAGCAATGGCAAGCGGTGCTCGAGGTCAACCTAATGGGGGCTTTCCTCTGCACCAAACATGCCGCCCGGCAGATGTTGGCCCAGGGGCGCGGCGGGCGCATCGTCAATATCGCCAGCGAGGCAGCCAAAAATGGCCATCCTCATATGGCCGCCTACACGGCCTCCAAACACGGCATGTTGGGCTTGACGCGTTCGACCGCCATCGAACTAGGAGGGCACGGCATTACCGTCAACGCCGTGTGTCCCAATCACGTCACCACCGGCCTGGGCGCCGTGCAAAACGAATACTTCGCGAAATACAAGAATATGACAGTCGAGGAGTATTTAGCCGACATGCGCAATCGCATTCCGATGGCCCGGGTTGGCCGGACCGAAGACACGGCTAATGCCGTGGCTTGGTTGTGCTCGGAAGAGGCCAGCTACGTGACCGCCCAGGGCATCAACGTTAGCGGCGGGGCAGTGTTGTATTAGCCTTATTAGCACCTCCCCTTGGTCCGACGTAGTGGGTGTTTTCATGGAGCCGGATTAGATGAACCGATGCAGTAACTCCCGGGCTGCGCGCTTATGCGTTTGGTTAGCGTTGGTCTTCGCGAGTTTCGCGGCTACGGCTGCAGATCCCATTCAGACGGTCCGGCGCTCCGGTATCGGCGACGCGTCGACGCTGGATCCGCATCGTTGGGTCGATGGCTGGGAAGGCAATATCGTCATGGATCTGTTTCAAGGTCTGACGACGCTAGACGCCGCGGCCAACGTCGTGCCGGGTATCGCCCGCAGCTGGCAGGTTAGTAAGGACGGTAAGACCTATACCTTCCAGCTACGCGAGGATGCGCGCTGGTCCGATGGCGTTCCGGTAACGGCCGGCGACGTTGTGTTCTCGTTTCGGCGCATATTAGACCCGCAAACCGCGTCGCCCGCTGCCGCGCTGTTGTACTTGATCAAGAACGGTCAGGCGATCAATAGCGGATCGATGACCGCCGACAAATTGGGTGTGACTGCCGGCGATGCCACGACGGTAATAATTGAGCTGACAGAGCCGGCACCCTATTTCCCCGAGTTGATCGTGCATCGTGGCTTGTTGGCGCCGCGCCATGTGATCGAGCGCCATGGGGATCGCTGGGCCCGCCCGGCAACGATGGTCTCTAACGGCGCGTTCATGTTGGACGAATGGATTCCCCAGGTGCATGTGAGGTTGGTCCGCAACCCGTTGTTCCATAGCGCCGGGGAAGTCAGGCTCGAGGTCATGTACCACATGCCGTCGGAAGACCTAAGCACCGGCCTGAAGCAATACCGAGCGGGTGAGATCGATATCTTGAGCGTGATTCCGCCGGGGCGTTTGCAATGGGTCAAAGACAACTTGCCCGATGAGCTCCATCTGACGCCGGTGCTGGGCTTGGATTACTACGTATTCAACGTCAACAAGCCGCCTTTCGACGATGACCGCGTCCGGCAGGCTTTGTCGATGGCCGTCGATCGGGAGGTGATTACACAAAGAATTACGGGAGCGGGGGAACCGCCCGCGTACGGTTTAGTGCCGCCCGGCGTGCTCAACTACCCCAGCCCGGCAAGGGCCGGTTTCGCGGACATGCCCAACCAGGATCGCGTTCGGAAGGCGCGAGCCTTGTTGGCCGAGGCGGGTTTCGGGCCGGGTAATCCGCTGGAGTTTACCCTGCGCTACAACACCAATGAACAACACAAGCGTGTCGCGGTGGCCGCAAGCGCGATGTGGAAGCAATTGGGTGTCAGAGTTCGATTGCTTAACAATGAAATGAAGGTCCTGGTCGCGGATATCCGGGCCGGCGACTTCGAGATGGCGCGGGCTTCTTGGTTCGCGGAAGTGCGCGATGCCATGACCTACCTCGATTTACTCCATAGCGCGTCAGGGCCGATCAATCAGTCTGGATATCACAACGAAGCGTTCGACGCGCTGGTCGATAGAGCGCGAGCGTCAGCCGACCTTGATGTTCGCGCAGAGCTGATGCGTCAGGCAGAACAAATTGCCGTGGACGCACAGCCGATCATGCCCTTGAACTTCTACATGGCTCGCAATCTGGTGAAGCCGAAGGTGCAAGGCTGGATCGACAACAACCGCGGTATCCACCTGGGGCGATATTTTTTCGTGCAGCAATAGCGGCTTTGCTAGGGGCGTTGTTCCAGTAACTCGATCAGCTCGCCGGCGGCACCACGGATGACGCCTGTGGTTCGGCCGGCATAGGGTGCCGCTGCAATAGCCGCCGGATCGGCGATCAAGCGATCGCTCAACGCGTCCAACTTGGGGGTCGTAAAGGCGACCATGGCCATCCCGGGAGGGAGTTCCCCCTGCCGGTGCGGGCGCACCGTTGCCGCATCCGGATATTGATCGATCTCGATAAGAAAGTGCTGTGGCAGCCGGGCTGTAGCAAGAGGATGGCTCGTCTCCATGCTCATACCGTGGGCGCGCGACAGCACGCGGATACGAGCGCCGACCGGTTCGCTGACCGGCAGGCCCAGAACGTCCCGGTAGAATGCCCGCATCGCCTCCATATCCGGCCCGCCGACAACCACGATGAAAGTCCGGTCGACCATGGTCTCGGCTGTCCCGAGATGTGCCGCGACCTCGCCGCTATCGGGCAGCCGAGTCAGATAGATGACCTCTTCCGCCAGGCCGACGGCCTGCATCGCACGGATATCCTTGCTGGTGGACAGGTTGGCGGGCGGCCCAATCACCCGGAACGGCGAGGACTGCAAACGTTCGGCCATCGCATCGGGATCTTGGGTCAAGATCTCGTTGGAGTTCCAGCCGAACGTCTTCATCGCCGCGAATCCGTCGATGGCCGCGTTGCTTATTAGGCGCAAGTACACGTCCGCCTTGCTGGCCGGTTGCAAAAGCAGGAAGTCGCGCCCTGCCATCTGCGGCGCATCCCAGACCGCGGCGAGCTCTGCCGGGATATGGCCACGCTCGACCACCGCATAGTTCAGGAATTGCGCGTAGGCCTCGGCGGTGGCCGCCAGGGCCGGCGTACATACGGTAACTATCTGAATGCGTTCGAGCAGCATCATTTCTCCTGAACTGGAACTTGTTGTGGTTGTCATTCTATAGTGCGTTCTCGACAGTCACCAATCAGTGAAACCATGATAGACCTCTATTATTGGCCGACACCCAATGGCCACAAGATTCCTATCATGCTGGAGGAAACCGGGCTCGCCTATAACGTGGTGCCGGTTAACATGCTGAAGGGCGACCAGTTCGCACCCGATTTTCTTGCCATCAGCCCTAACAACAAGATCCCGGCCATCGTCGATCATGACTCTGCGGACGGACGGCCGCTGGCGATTTTCGAGTCCGGCGCAATCCTGCAGTACTTGGCTGAGAAAACTGGGCAATTCATGCCCAAGGAGACGCGGCCACGCTATGAAGTCCTCCAGTGGCTGACTTTTCAGGTGGCGGCCGTGGGGCCGATGTTCGGCCAGTGTGGGCATTTCTTGGGTTACGCGCCCGAACGCATACCTTACGCCATCGATCGCTACCAAAAGGAAACGCTCAAGCTATATGCTGTCATGGATAAGCGCCTGGGCGACGTCGATTACCTCGCGGGTGAGTATTCGATTGCGGATATGGCAACGTTTCCGTGGGTTAAGGTGCGCTGGCTACACGAGATCGAGATCGATGAATTCCCCAATGTAAAGCGTTGGTATGAACAGGTCGCCGCTCGGCCTGCCGTTCAACGCGGCTGCGCCTTACTTGAGGATGAAATGAAGATTGGCGACCCCGACGAAGAGGCGAGAGATGCACTGTTCGGAAATCAACAGCATGAGAAACGTTAGGACGCAGCTTGACTGACACGAGCAATCCGCATTACCCGCGCTTGTTTGAGCCGCTGAATATCACCGGTGGTAGGCTCAAGAATCGCATCGTACACGCTTCCATGACGACCAAGTATGGGCGGGGTCAGGCGGCGAGCCCCCGGTTCATCGATTACCATCGCAATCGCGCCCTGGGTGGCGCGGCGATGCTGATCACGGAGCCATTCAATACACTGCCGTGGCAGCGGGTCGACTATAAGCCGAGCCCGTTGACCGCCGCCGGATTCGATAGTTTGTGCCGTCTTGCAGAGGCCGTTGAATCTCTGGACTGCAGGATCCTCGGGCAAATCCAGGATTCTGGCCGCGGCCGCCACGAACAAGGCCGTCATCCGAATGCGTTTGGCCCGTCGGCACTACCCGACGACCTGAGCTGGACAGTGCCGCACGTGCTAAGCACCGAGCGAATTTGGCAGATCATCGACGTCATGGTGGAGGCTTGCGAGCGCATCAAGGCAACTGGCATGAGCGGAGTGGAGATCTCGGCAGGCCATGGCCATCTGTTTCACCAGTTTCTGTCCAGTTGGTCCAACCATCGGGAAGACGAGTTCGGGGGTTCACTGGAGAACCGCGTCCGCTTGGTCAAGACGTTAGCCGAGCGGATACGTGGCCGTTGTGGCAAAGATTTCATTATCGGCATGAAATTACCGGGCGATGACGGTGTCCCGGGCAGTATCGATGCCGCCGAGGCCGGTCGGATCACTGCGGCTCTAGCGGATGCCGAGGTGGTGAGCTTCTTTGCCTTTGCGCAAGGCTCCCACGCACCCTCGTTGCACATGCACATTCCGGACATGACGGGGCCAAGAGCGCCGTACGGTGCATTGACATTGGAGCTAAAAAAATCTGCCGGCAGCGTGCCCGTGATGGCGCTCGGGTTGATCACGGATCCTGCCGAGGCGGAAGGCCTGTTGGTATCGGGATTAGACCTGGTCGGCCTGGGACGTCCGCTCGTGACGGATGCCGCCTGGCCGCGGAAATCCGAGGCCGGGCTCGCGGCCGACATACGCTACTGCGTGTCCTGCAACACATGCTGGGCGACGATCGTGCAGGACCTCTCGCCGCTGGGCTGCGACAACAATCCACGCGTGGGCCTGCCCGATGAAGTTGAGCCGCTGCCGAAGGTGGCCGCGGATCGACGCCGCAGAATCTTGGTCGTCGGCAGTGGACCAGCGGGATTGGAGGCGGCCGCGACGGCTGCCTCAAGGGGCCACTCCGTCACGGTGCTCAGCGCCGGCGCGGAAGTCGGGGGAAAGCTCCGCCTCCGTGTTGATTTGCCCGGTGGAGAAAACCTCAGCAGTGTGTATGACTACCAATTGCAGGTCATGCAGCGCGCCGGAGTAAAAATCGAATTTGGTTTGAAGGCCACGATCGAAGATATTCAAAGCTATGAACCGGATGCAGTGGTCTTGGCGGCGGGCGCAACGATGTCTTGGCCCGCAGAGTTACCCATAGAGCTGCGCGACGACGGTGCAATTTTGGATCTGCGCGAACTGATCGTCGGGCTGGCCGACTTCACCGGCCAGGAGGAGGGTACCGCGGTTATCATTGACCGAGACCAGACCTGGGGCACCTATGCGGCCGCCGAACGCCTGCGGCAGATCTTTAGTCGCGTTCTGATCGTAACCCCGCGCGAACGTTTAGCCGAGGAAGAGGCGCTGGTCACGCGGCAGATCATTAACCAGCGGTTGAGCTTGGCGGACGTGAGCTGGCGAACGCATACGCGCGTGCTTGGCGACTCGCCGCTCGACGAAGGCGTGCTCAATATCGCCAACGTGTTTTCCGGCGTAACCGAGACGATAGACGACCTAGCGCTATTAACTTATGCGACACCGAGAGTTCCCAATGACAACTTGGTAAGTGAGTTGAGCGACGCAGGTATCGAGTGCCATGTAGTGGGCGACGCCTATGCGCCGCGAACCCTGCTCGCGGCCACGCGGCAAGGCTTCGAAGCGGGGATGCTGCTTTGAACTGGGGTGAACGTTTAGTCACGGCCACCTGCATTGCGTGCTTAGTCGGCGCCGCCAATGCCGCGGAGCTAAGACGCGCGGGTACCGGCGATCCCGCAACACTCGACCCGCACCGCTTCGAAGACCCGTGGGAAGCGACGATCATCATGGATCTGTTCCAAGGGCTAACGACCTTCACACCAGAAATGGATGTGGTTCCGGGGCAGGCCGAGAGTTTTTCCGTCAGCGATGACGGTCTAACGTATACCTTCCAACTCAGGGAGGGGTTGCAGTGGTCCGATGGCACACCGCTGACCGCCCACGACTTCGAATACAGTTTCCGCAGGATTCTGAATCCCGCCACGGGTTCGCCGACGGCCGCGCGGCATTTCGTGTTGAAGAATGCCAGCCAGGTCTACGCCGGCACGCTTCCGGTGGAAGCGCTTGGAGTGAAGGCCCTGTCGCCGCTGCAATTACAAATGCAGCTAGAGCACCCCGCGCCGTTTTATACGGAAGTGCTGGCAAGCAGGGGATTACCGGTGCCCCGCCATGTCATCGAGCGTCACGGTGAGCGTTGGATTCAGCCGGGTAAATTGGTTTCTAACGGTCCGTTTACGCTCGTCGAATGGATCCCGAATCAGCACGTCAAGCTCGAACGCAATGAGCGATTTTTCGACGCTGGAATCGTCCAATTGGATGGCGTACATCATGTCTCGGGGGAGGATGCCAATTTAAGCGTGCGACAGTTCCGCGCCGGCGAGGTCGACGTTGTCGTTACCGTACCCTCCGAGCAACTCGATTATTTGCGCCGCGAGTTGGGCGATCAACTTCACCTCGTGCCGGGCTTCGGGTTACAACATTACGTTTTCAATACTCAAGTTCCGCCGTTCGACGACGCGCGAGTGCGCCGCGCTCTAGCGATGGCCATCGACCGCGAGATCCTAGTCGACAAGATTCTCCGCGCCGGCGAACAGCCGGCCTATGGCTTGGTTCCGCCTCAGGCGCGTGAGTACCCGAATCATGCCGTTGCCGATTTCGCGGCATGGACGCAACCGGAACGGATTCGCCGGGCGCGCGCGTTGTTGGCAGAAGCCGGCTACGGTAGCGGCCGCCAGCTCGAGGTGGCGTTGAGCTACAACACCAGCGAGATCCACAAACGGGTAGCGCTGGCGGTCAGCTCCATGTGGAAGGCGATTGGCGTAAAAACCACGCTAAACAACAAAGAAGCTAAAGTGCTGTTATCCGACATGCGCAATGGCACCTTCGAAGTGGGTCGATACCTCTGGCTGGGATTGACACAGGATGCGATGTCTTTCTTAGAGCGTCTACACAGCCAGGGCGGCCCGATCAATCAATCGCGGTATGCGAACAATACCTTTGACGAACTCATCGATACGGCAATGCTGACCCCTGATCTGAAAGCCCGTGCGGATTTACTGCGCCGTGCCGAAGCCCAGGCGTTGGCCGACATGCCCGTGATCCCGCTTTATTTTTATGGCGGGCGCCGCCTGATTTCTTCGCGGGTCACCGGCTGGGTGGATAATTCTCAAGGTATCAACCTCGCCCGAGACCTTGGGATTAAGGCAGACTAGGCCGCGGCTCAAAAGGGTTTTAGGTTACCCAAGAACGCCATAATGGCAACGACGGCCCACAGCGATAGGGCCAGACCTGCCGCGGCGCGATGGTTTTCCCCCAGACGCCGTTCCGCAGCCGGCACGTCCTGTTCCAACCGCAGCTGCTCCATGACCGGCGGGTTGCGGGCGGCCACGATCCTCAATCCCAGGCCCAGCGCGATAGCTACCGCGAACAAGAAGGCTTTGAGGGCCAGCCATTGTTGGGCAAACGGGCCGAGCCCGAGCAGCGACATGATGCCGATACCTGCCATGACCAATAACACGACATAGCGAATCCATAAGTCGATCTTCCGTAGGGTTTCGCCAACGGACGTACCGGCCTGAAAGTGCACGATCCACATGAGGGCTAGCCACGCCAACCCGGAGGTCCAAATAACGCTGAGGGCACTGGTGGTGATGCCCGGGTTCCATTGTGAGGCAAGCTGGAAGCCCACCGGCAACATCAGAATTAGCGCGGTACGCGGCGCCATGTCGACCACCGCCACGACCTGGCGAATCTTGACGCGCTCTTGATAGGTCAAACCCGGCCGAGCCGCGCGCCGGGCACCATAGAATACCCCGAGGTCGGCGCCCAGCCAGTAGGCGAACAAGACGATATGCAGGAAGTTGGTGAGTCCGTAGGCGGTAATCGTCATCTCAACGCCAAGCGCCGAACAGGCACCAGCTGGCGCCATTACCATGGGCGGGAGTGGCTTTCTCGCCCCTGACGATGGCCGCAAACTCCGCAGGATCGCTCGCACTGTAGTTAGGAATTCGCGTGATCAACAGCCGCTCCGCGTCGAACCCTGCGGTACGTAGTAGATCGGTGGGATCCTGCCGGCGAAATGCCGCATAGTGCGGCTCATTGTTGTAGTAGGCATCCCAGTCGAGATAGAAGTTGTAGTACGGATCGACCTGGCCCGCGTCCGGTAGCTCCATGTGGACGGTTAGTCCGCCGGGTGCCAGTAGCCGGTGGCACTCGCGTAACACCCTTTGGGTGCTCTTGACGGATAGCTCGTGGAAGAAATAACTGGAGACGACGAGATCGAAACTACCATCTTCAAAGTCGGTCGCCTCGGCATTCTGTTGCACGAAATGCACCGGTAAACCGGCGGCCGTGGCGCGGGCGTGGCCGTGCCTGAGCTGCGGAGCCGCGACATCCAGCGCATAGACCTCCGCGTCGGGGAATAGCTCGGCGTAGGGGAGAGTATTGGTGCCGATACTTGCGCCAAGGTCGAGAATTCGCCGCGGCCGGAAGTCCGGGAAGATGTCTAACAAGTAATGAGCGATGGAATAGGCGACGCTGCCACGGCGGGCGAACTTCAGTCCTCCGCCAAACACGTTTGAGCCCAGCTCGAACAACGCGCCCTGTGCCGTGTCGTCAGGGGTATGCTCTTCATGCCAGCAACCGGGCATTAGATGGATGTCCATGGCTGAGACATCTCGCGGTATGGGCAGGTCGGCATCCAGCGTCAGAGAACCGCATTGCTTTGAGCGCAGGCGCCGCGCCGTGGTATTCAGCCCGTCCAAGTTGCGCTCGATTTGGTCCATCACGGAGTCCCAAACCATTTCCTGCGCGTTGTAACGCAGGCTGCTGAAGGCATTAAACAAGGGCCGCTGCAGCATCGCTCGGCGAACTTCATGGCTATCCGCCGGCGGTCGCCCATGTTCTTCGAGCCATTGCGGTGCTGCAAGGGAAGCGTATTCTTGGCTCAGATCCTCGGAAAGATCGACCATAATGTGCCGCCGAGCGGCGGAAATGAACGCTTGCCGAGCCCGTTCCTGCGCGTTAGCTGGAGCTAGCTCGTTGACATAGTCCATCGGGTCGATTGTGTCCATCGGGGCTCCTGGAGGTGCAAGTACTTTTCGGACCGCAATTGTAGGGGGCATGCGGCGGGCGGTCTACGAAACGGGCCCGCGGCTGCGCCCGCGGGCCGTCTAATTGGCCTTCGCTCGGGGGCGCGTGGCGGGCGGGGATCGCGACTCTTTAGGTAGTAATTACATAAAGAATAACCATTTAGTTATTGTTATTAATGATTAAATTGATATCTACACTTATCGAACAGGGGGTTACCCCGGTCTTCGATTCTCGGCTCAAAGCCAATCGGGTGGAGTACCTGCTGGCGCGCCACCAGGGGGTGCATGTCGCCCGCGATGGGCGGGTACCCTCGGCGGTTGCGACAAAGCTGGGAGAGGCGCTGGCCGGCGTTGCCGCCGACCGAACCCTCCTCAGCGAACGCCAGGCTCTGCTGTTATGGGAGGACACGATCGCGCGGTCCCGGCTGACCGCAGCTTTGCTCGACGCACGCAGCGTCGCGCGGTGGGCGCGAGAAGCCGCCGCGCTCGCAAGCGATTATGGGATCCCAATCCAACGGCTCGGCAACGAACCCGCCGCCGAAACCCAAGCGGTGGCCGGCTGGTGGCGCACAGTGAGCAAACTGCAGGCCGCTAACGGCTGGCTGGATCCACGCGGCTTGCTGGTCCAAGCTGAGGAGGCCGTCCGCAAAGGGCAGCTCAGAGTCAAGCAGTACGCCTGGCTGGATCGCGACATCAGCCACCCCATTGCGACGAAACTTGCGCGGCAAATGTATCTCACCGAGCCCGCGCCGGTAGACCTCGCTTTGGAAACACCCACGGTGGCGGTGTATCCCGAGCCGATGGAAGAACTGCGGGCGGCGGCTGCCTGGGCGTATGCAACGGTCGCCGAGGGCAACGTGGCAGGTCAGGTGGCGATCGTCGTGCCCAGCCTCGCGGATCGGCTCCAGGACGTCGAACAGTGCTTTGCGGACTTGGCGCCGGCCGGCGCTTCGGCGCCTTTCATTGCGGCGGGTAGCGCTTTGCTTGCACAGCCCTCGGTGCGAACCGCATTAGCGTTGATAGAGCTCGTCCTCGGCAACCGCAGCTTTGCTGTCGCCAGTGCGGTGCTGCGGAGCCCCCAGCTTTTCAAAGGCCAGGAACTGACGGGCCGGGCAGCACTCGACCGCTTGCTTAGGGAACAGCCGGACGGGCAAGTTTGGCTCGCGAGCGCCGACGGCGTCGGCCGCCTCGATCACCAACACAAGGCCAATGCGCGCCGGTTCGTAAAAGCACTGGACAAACTGTCCGCGGCCCGCCCCCGTCCGGGTCACTCGGCAAGCCCGATGCAATGGGCCGATGACATTCGCCATTGGTTACGCTTGGCGGGTTGGTATTCCGGCGCCCCTACATTGGATCAAGCATGGAACGATGTGCTGCTGCGCTTAGCGTCTCTGGGGTTCAACGATACGCGCTTCACGGCAAACTCGGTGCTCGCGGCGCTGCGCCGGGAAGTCGCTGACGCCCGGGTGGCCAAGGAAATGGGCCCCATCGAAGTGTTGGGACGCATCGACGACGTGGGCATCGGCTGCGATCACGTCTGGATCACGGGCCTGGCGGAAACCCAGTATCCTCACTTGCCGAAACCCAACCCCATGTTACCGCTGGCGCTGCAACGCCAGTGGGGCGTGCCGGGGGCCAGCGCCGCCGACCGCGCCCGGCATGCTGTCGCGGCGCTAGCGCGGGTCCGCGGCCTCGCCAAGGAGGTCAAACTCAGCTATCCCAGGAGCCAGGGCGATGCCCCCAACAGCGTTCATCCGGCAGTGGCTGCCTGGCCCCAGCGTGACATCGCCGCCCCCACAGTGGGCCGGACGCTGGCTTTGCTCGGCGCCCTAGACAAAGCCGAATATTGCCCTGACCCGATCCCCCCAATGACCACCCCGCTTAAAAAAGGGGCCAGCCAAGCGCTTAAACGGCAGGCGGTATGTCCCGCGTCGGCGTTTTTCGAGTTCCGGTTGGGCGCACAGCCCTTGGAACAACCGCGGGCAGGGGTGCGCGCACAAGATCGAGGCATTTGGGCCCATAACGTTTGCGAGCATTTGTTCGAACGCCTACACAACAGTGACCTGCTGCGCGCCGCGACCCTCCCGGCCCGGACGGAGTTGATCGTCGAGCTTGTCGATAAAGAACTACGCGGCACCCTGGGTCGCGCCCATGGCGCCTACCGCGCGGCGGTGCAAGTGGAGCAGCGTTTGTTACAACGGCGGTTGTTGACGTTGCTTGAAGCGGAATCGCGACGCGCCGATTTTGAGGTCATCGAGCGAGAGGTGGTCCTACGGCAGGACATAGGGCCGCTGTCCGTGCGGGTGCGCCTGGATCGAGTCGATCGTCTTACCTCGGGTGACAGGGTAGTGGTCGATTACAAGACAGGGCAACAATTGCCCGGCCCCAACAAATGGACGGAGTCGCCGCTGCGCGATACCCAACTGCCACTGTACGTAATGATGGCCGGCTCGAACGTCCGCGCAGCCTTGTTCGTGCAGCTGCAGCCGGAGAAAACGCGTTATCGGGGCGTTTGGCCGAGGGGCGCGTTTCCGTCCAAACCGGCACAGACTCCGGCTTGGCGGGAGCTGACATCGTTGTGGCAGCTGGAATTGGCGCGCCTGGCCGCGGACTTCGTCGCTGGCAGAGGCTGGTTTGGCAGTGACCAGAAGCCGCTGGAGGGTAACTGGGCCCCGCTGAGCCGCATCTACGCAAGCTCACACAACCGAGTTGAAGCCGACGATGGATGACGCCGCCGCACGCCGCGAAGCACTGAAGCCGACCCGTTCTTACATCGTCCAAGCCCCGGCGGGCTCCGGTAAAACGACGCTGCTCGTGCAGCGCCTGCTGGCCTTGTTGGCAACTGCCGAGCAACCGGAAGAGATCATCGCCATCACGTTTACGCGCAAGGCCGCCGCAGAAATGCGTCAGCGCGTGACAACGGCGCTACAACAAGCCGCAGCAGGTCAGGCACCCGCGCTAGCGCACGAAGCCGACACCTTTGCATTGGCGACCGCAGTCCTCAAGCAGGACCGTGCCATGGGGTGGAACCTGCTCGACGGCGGCGGCCGCCTAAAGATCGATACCATCGATGCGCTCAACCTTTGGTTGGCGGAGAGGTTACCGCTGTTGTCCGGCGCGGTCGCGGGGCTGCAATTAGTCGACGACGCCCGCAGCCTCTACCGCCAAGCAGCCAGACTTTGTTTGGGAGAGTTGCCCGACGCGGGGGCCACGGGCGAAAGTCTGCGGCGCCTGCTGGAGGCGCTCGATAACAAAACGGATCGGCTCGAGCGATTGCTCGTTGAGCTACTGCCGCGCCGCGACCGCTGGTTGTATCACCTCGCACCGGGGGAGGATGCCGCGGAGTTACGTGACCGCCTCGAGGCGGGTCTGCGCGGCTTGGTGGAACGCCAACTGGAAGCGGCCGCGCGGGTGTTGCGCGAGCATGGCGCCGAGGATTGGCTCGTCTACCTGAACCACGCGGGCGAACATGCCACCACGGGCGCACTTCTCGATTGGACCCACTGCTGCGAGCTGCCGCAGCCATGCGGCGAACAACTGCACCTTTGGCGTTGCATCGCGGAACTGTTCCTAACGCAAAAGGGCGAATGGCGAAGACGCGTAGACAAGTCGATTGGCTTTCCGACTACGGCCGCTGACATTAAATCCGATTTCTCCGGTTTGCTCAGCGAACTGACAGGAAACACTGTTCTCTTGGACACACTCAAAGCCATCCGCGGCCTGCCCGAGCCGCGCTACGACGATGCGGAGTGGCAGACGCTGCTGGATTTCCGTCAAGTGGCCATCGCGACCGCCGCTGAACTGCAACTGGTTTTCCGCCAGCGAGGGCAATGCGATTTCGTGGAACTCGCCTTATTAGCGCAGCGCGCGCTCGGCGATTTGGAGCAACCCTCCGACCTACTCATGGCGTTAGATCATCGCATTCACCACATCCTGATCGACGAATTTCAAGACACCTCTTACGGTCAATTTGAATTGCTGAAAAAGCTCACTACCGGGTGGGATGGCGGGGACGGGCGCAGCTTGTTCCTCGTCGGTGACCCGATGCAATCCATTTACCGCTTCCGCGACGCGGACATGAGTTTGTTCCTCAAGGCCCGGGACGCCGGTGTCGGCAACTTGCGTCCGGAGTCGCTGGTGCTCCGCCGGAACTTCCGCAGTGAGGCCGGCCTCATCGATTGGGTCAACGGCGCAATGGCGCCGCTCATGCCGCCGCTGGACGACCTCAGTGCTGGCGCGGCGGCTTTCGTCCCCAGCGAACCCGTCCGGCCAGGCGGGCAAAGCCCACAATTCCATTGGTTGGATTGCGCCGACCCTACCGTGGAGGTGCAGCAGGCGGTCGCCATCCTGACGAGCGAGCTGGCCCGCGATCCGGATCAATCGATTGCCGTGCTGGTGCAAAACCGGAGCCACCTCGCAGGCTTGCGGGCAGACCTGGACAGGGCCGGGATTCAAGCACATGCGGTGGACATCGAACCGCTGCACCGCAGGCAGATCATTCAGGATCTCATCGGCTTGACGCGGGCGCTGACGCATCGCCTCGACCGGATCGCTTGGTTGGGGGTGTTGAGAGCACCCTGGTGTGGCATCACCTTGGCTGGGCTTGAAACCCTCTGCGCGGGCTTGTCCACCGATGCTTCCCTTTACGATGCCATCCGTGACCCGGAGCGACAGGCGCGACTCGATGCGTCAGATCGCCACTGCCTGCTACAAACCGTCGCGGTGCTCTCCGCTTGCCTGGAATCGGCCGGCGCGCAATCCGTTGCGGCCTGGGTAGAGGACACCTGGTTTTCTTTGGGTGGTCCCGAGTGTTGCCTCGCTGAGCAGGAGTTGAGCGATGCGCAACGATTCTTCCGTGAACTCGCAATACTAGAGCGCGCCGAAGGCTTGCATGATGCCTTGAGTCTTGCCGGCCACTTCGAGGAATTGACCAACCTGGATTTTCCGACGGGAACCGGCGTGGAAATAATGACCATCCACCGGGCCAAGGGACTGGAATTCGATACCGTGTTGCTGATGGGCCTCGGTCGCCGGCTGAGGGGGGACGACAGGCAGGCATTGCGCTGGCTAGAACTGGATCGGCTCGATGATGCGCAGCCGCTCCTTGCGCCCCTGCCGGTTGCCGATGAGGGCAGCCGACTGTACGACTACATCAAGGCGGAAGATCGCGCTCGGGACGACCTCGAACTGCATCGGCGGCTGTACGTGGCGTTGACGCGTGCGCGAGACCGGTTGTACCTGCTCGGTCATCTCCAGGAGGATGGGCAGCCCGCTCCCAATTCGGCACTCAAGCGACTATGGCCGGCGCTAGGCGAGCACGAGACATTGACCCGAAAGAGCCCCGCGCCCGTCGTCCCGGAAGGCACCGATGAGCCTCCCTTATTACGACGCCATCGCAGCGCCGGCAGCCGTGCGGGACTCTACCCGCGAGCCGACGTTTCGCTCGACGAGACCTTGGAGTTTGAATGGGTAGGTCAAACAGCAGTGCTCGTGGGAACGGCCGTGCACGAGTGGCTCATGACTATCGCGCGTGACGGAGTCGAGCACTGGCCCGCCGATAAGCTTGCGCAGATTGCACCGCGAATTCGTCGTCAACTGTCCCTAGGCGGGCTGCGCGGCCAAGCACTTGAAGCCGCCGCCGAGCAGGTGGCGCGTGCTCTGGGTGCGGCTTTGGAAGACCCGCGCGGACGCTGGTTGCTACAGTCACATGACGAAGCCGAGGCTGAACTCAAGGTAGCGGTCTGGAACGGCAACCGCCTTGAGCGACTGATCGTCGATCGAACGTTTATCGACGCCGGTAGCCGGTGGATTGTTGACTACAAGACCTCGACCCACGAGGGCGCCGATTTGGCCGGCTTCATCCAGTCAGAAGTCACTCGGTATCAACCCCAATTGGAACGCTACGCGAGCGCGCTACGGGTGGCCGATCCGCGGCCTATCAAAGTGGCGCTTTATTTCCCTTTGTTGGGTGTATTCGAAAGCTGGGACGCTGGTGAGCTGCCGCTCCAGCCGGAATAACTAAAGAGAGCCGCTGAGCTCGAAGGGCCGGGTGCCGTCGGGGGACTCCGGGCCGAGATACTGCAGCATGCCTTGCAGATGCGCGGGCGCCGCCGGCCTGGACTTGATCGTCCCCTGGATAGAGAAGTTGCCGTCCGTGGCGACCCTAAGCCTGCCGGCCACTTCGAACGGGCCGGTGCCTAGGTCCTTGATGCGTCCCGCAATCCCTTCCTCGGGTAAGCTTTCCTCAAACGTGAGCTGATAATCACCAAGAACATCGCTGCCCGCCATGGCCAGGGTGAGTCGGCCGAGCCGTAGGCTTCCCTCCGCCGCGCTGGGGATACCGTCCTCGACGCGCAGTTGTTTTAGATCCAAATTGAGGATGCCGCCGACCCCGGGCAACGGCAGCATGTCCTGCAAGTTACTCAGACTGCAGCTGCCCCGAAGACCATCCAGCCGATAACTGTTGCCCAACAATCCCGCGGCGAGACCGCCTTCGAGAAAACCTTCGCCGAGTTGCATCGAAACGTCCGCCGCAACCCGCCCGAGTAGCAACCGTGACGGTTTCAGATTCCATTCCAGATTCTGAAAGCCTAATCGGTCCACCGATCCTAGCCGCGCCTTGCCGTCCCACAAGGTACCGCTTACTCCGGTCAGCCTAATCGCTTCCGGGGCCGACCAGCGGTAGGCCACGCCGGCCGGTATTAAGGCGACCAAGCTCGCGGAGAAAATCAACACGCCGAGCACGACCAATGGTTTTCGATTCATCGTTAGGACCGGCGCAGGACGAGCGTGCAGTTGACGAGGCCGGGCTGGCGGGTCTGATCCACCGATACGGTTTCGACGATCACGCCCGTCGAGGACAAATCGGCCAGCCAACGGACAACGGCGTCGAATTGCGCGTCCTTAAGCGTCACGCGGATACCGTCGGGTCCATCCGGTTGATTGCGGGTAACGGCGGCTTGCAGACCCGCCGCCCGCGTCGTTTGATCGACGATGACCACCATCGAGCCAGCCCGTGGATTGTTACCCTGCCTACTGCCCGAGGTCCGTTTGAGCGCTTCGGCCCGATAAAGGTTGGCCAACAATTTCTCTTGATTTGCGACGCGCTGGCCCAATTCGACGCTGCCCGTTTGCAGCGGCGTCCAGACCAGCGCCCAAAGGATAATGCAGGCGCCCAAGACCGTACCGCCGCCCACCAAGTATTGCTCTCGCGTCGCTAGCCCGTAGAACCAATCCTTCATGGGTTTTGGCCCCGCACCTGGAGTCGGCCTTCCACGCCACCATCGACCGGGTTGGCGGACTGAATATTGACCTCGATACCACCGCTGGAGGCGATGGCCTTTTGAATCCCATCGAGGGTCGCTACGTCGGGCGCTAACACTCTGAGGTTGGTGACCCCGCTGCGGTAATCCAGCGCCTGCAAGCGTGACTTGCCATTCAACGCGCTCCCCACGGCGGCTAAAGTCGGTAGGAACGGTTGGGAAGGCGCCGCGCCGTCGTTTCCGCGGGTTACCAGCAGGTCGTTGACTTGCCGCAAACAGGATTGCTCATTGCTGCCGGGGAACACCCGCCCGCAGGTTTCATCCAGCACGGTATCGAGAGCGGCACTGCGGCGCTGCAGGCTCCAGTAGTCGATCCCCGCATTGAGTAGTAGCAACAAGATAAAGCCCGCTGCCAGGCCCGCTGCCATTCGCCAAGGTTTTAGTAATCCGAACCAGTCGGAGCGGCGCGCCAGCTCACCCTGCAACAAATCGATCCCCGGATCGGCGAGCAACGTTGCGCCTAGCCGTTGCAACACACCGTCGGCGAGGATCTGCACATCCAGCCCCGCAACCCGTTCACGCAGTTGTCCCAAGAAACTTTGGTGTTCGCTCAAAGCACTTTGGTCGCCATAGATCAGAACATGGGTCTGGGCGTATTGTTCCGCGGTGAGGGATAGGTCGAGGGCTTGCACCAGGTCCACCCCGTCCAATGTGACCGGCTGTTGTCCCGGCTGTCTAAGATAGACGCAGCCTGCATCCACCAGCACGGTCAGCGTTCCCGGGGTATCCGGAACACCTTCGGCCTCGCTATAGATCTTGGTGACGGCAAGCTTGTGATGCTTGAATTGGTCTAGCCAGGCCAGTAGCAAGTCGCGCTCCGTGACCGCTACCGGAATATCGCCCGAGTCCGTCGCTGGCCCGATCGCAAAGTGCAGGGTTTCGACGTCTGCGGCAAGACCTTCTTCAAGACTGAAGGGCACCATCTTGAGTTGCCGGCTATGGCCCTTCACCGGCAGCTGCGTGTGCAGCAGCAAAACGTCAATCCCGGGCAGCAACAACATCACGCGCCGGTCGCCCGCGGCCGCGGCCGCGGCGCTCAAGCCGCCAGAGCTTTCCGCGACCAGCGGGCGGCCGTAGTCGTCCAATACGGTCCAGGTGGCCGGCTCGAGGTCATGGCTAATGCGTATGACGAAGGTTTCCGCCACGGTCATTCGGATCCTAAGCTGCGGAAGAGGGAGCGCACGACCCCACTGGGATCGCGATGCAGCAGAGAGTACATCGTGTATTGAGTCGTGCCAATAGAAATGCGTCCACGTAATTGAAAATACTCGGAAACTCCATCGATCCGCTCGAGCATTTCAGGCTCGACGAGGCCTTGAAACGTTTCTTGGACATCGACGAAATCCGCACCGCCGCGGTCCTCTACTAGTTGCTCGGCCTGGGCGAGTCCGATCAAATCTCCCAACGAGGCAATGACCGCGGCACTCGCCGTGTTGACGTTGATCTTGGTGCCGCTGGGAAGCACTGCGAGGTGCGGCGCCAGCACGAAGTAAGTGTCCTGATCCATGCCCGCCATGGCCATTAATTCTGATTTGCTCGTGATGGCGAGGTTGGGGGTGTGATATGGCGGCTCCGCGTCGCTATACAACTCGTCTTCGCCGCTATTCGGGAAACCGGGGTTGGTATCCAAGTCCAGCCAATCCGCAACGACGGATGCGAGCGAGGGGTCGAGTTCTAGAACACTCAGCAAGCGGCCGAACTGCGCCAATACGATCGGGTCAGTGCCGCCGTCCGGACCGATAAGGTTGTTGAGGTTGAAGCGTCCCTGCAGGTCCGTCATTTCGCCGCTGATCGTGCCTTCGCCATCCACGCTCAACGGCGGCAGCTGAATCGCCCAGATCTCCCCGAAGTGGTCGCTGTCCGGGCCGGATGACTGGATGTCGTCGCGGAGAATATCACCGGCCCAAGCTTCCGCGCCTTGCAGCAACAGAAGCCCCTGATCGGCAGCCAACGAGGCCCCCGTGCGCCGCAGGTCCAGTGCGGAACGCCAATACAGGTTAGTACCGAGTATCGTCGCGACAGCAACGACGAGGACTGCCATCAGGATGGCGATCCCAGACTCCCGCGGTGGGGCAGTCAGCCGCTGACTTCGACGAGACGCCATATTTCGCCCAGGTCCTCCAGGAAAATTTTGACTTCGACGGCCCTGGGCCGCATCGATAACGCCGCCGCAGGCGGCACGCCGAGCGGTGGCCAGCTGGGCTGCCATTGCCCGCCATCATCCAAGAACCGCAGCTCGATCTCCTCCACACCGTCCAACAGTTCGTTACGGATCGGCACGGCACTCAAGGTTCGATCCAATACCGGCCAATGCAGCCGAAAGAGTTTGTCGTCTTCGATTTCGTAGGCGACTCGTTGCACGGTGCCGCGAGGAAGCCCGGCGGGGTTGTTCCAGCCACCGCGGCTGAATTCCAGCGGGTAGGCCGAGCTCGGGTTGGCGTCAATCGATCCGAGCAGCGTGCTATCCGCACGAATCCCGCGGGGGTGCAGCTGCGACAGGTCCTGCGTCAGCATGCGTACCGTGAATTGGACTTTGCTCCAACGGTCGGCTTGCGCATGAGCAATGGTTTGTTGATCGATCACCGTGTTCAACCCGACTAACGCCATGACGCCCATCACTGCCATCACGGCCACCGCGACGAGGATCTCAATTAAAGTGAAGCCTTGATCGCGCCTCATCGGCGTTGCCCTCCCGTGTCTTGACCTTGCGACGGGTTAGGAATCGCTTGCCAGCCGGAAAATCCGATGCCCGCGGGCGGCGGTGGTTCGATCAACCCGAACAGCGAATGCAACACAACCTCTCGGTTATCGGCGAATGCTACTTCGACATCGACGCGTCGCAGGTTGTCGACCTCCGTTTCCGACACGGTCGCCTCCCAGTACCATTCCAAATTCGCGAAATCCAGGCTGCCAGACGTTTCGCCGATTTCGGGCCAGCGGGGCGCCAGGCTAAATTCCGTAACCTTGTTGCTAGCAATCCAGCTGGCTAGGGATTTTCGCTGCATGTGATGCGCCGTCTCGGCGAATTTGCTGAGCGTTCCGTGCACAGCCAGCATACCTAGCGAAACGATGACGAGGGCGATCATCACTTCCAGCAAGACGATGCCGCGATCCGCCCACTGCGGTGACCGCTTAGTCGAAACCACGCGACGTCACCTCCAACTTGCCGGTAATTTCCCCGGTGACAACGAAGCGGCCGCCGGTGAGTTCGCGGTAAAAGCGCATCTCGAAGGGTGTAATCTCGCCCCCGGACATCAACATGATCTGCGGTTGCGGGTCCTCGATCCCGTCGTCGGGCGGTTCCAGAATCACATCGCGCCCGTCGAGGTGCAATTCCATACCGAGCTTGTCGTTCAATTCGTAAGGCCTGAGAATTTCCTGGTCATCGGTTTCGACCCAGGCGTATTGGTCGTAGTCGAAGACGAAGAAGTTGTAACCGGTGTCGGTAATCTGCACGCCGTAATCCCGCCCCTGCATCAGGGCTTCTTCTTGCAAGAGTTCGAGCACGGACTTGATGCGCATTGCCTCGTGCTTGAGATCTTGGTCGCTGCCCGTGACGCCCGTCGACAGCACCGCGGCGCCCGCCATCACGCCAATGATGAAAACCACCACCAGTATCTCTATAAGGGTGATACCCGCTTGTAAGCGCTGACGCGGCGCCATGGGCAGACCGTTAGTCGAGGTTCCAGTTACCCATGTCGGCGTTGACCCCATCGCCGCCTGCTTGGCGATCGGCGCCTAGGGTAAAGACATCGAACTCGCCCTCAGTGCCCGGATATCGGTATTGATAGGGCGTATCCCAGGGGTCGTTGGGGACCTTATCCAGAAACGGGCCGCCGTTCTCAGGGTCGAGTAGCGCTGCCAAACCTTCATCGGTATTGGGGTAACGAAAATTTTCCATGCGATAGAGCTTCAACGCCGTCTCGACGCTGCGGATATCTTGTTTGGCTCGCGCAACCGCCGCTTTGTCGACGTTACCAATGATATTGGGTGCGACTAAGGCGGCGAGAAGACCGAGAATAACCACCACAACCATGATCTCGATGAGGGTGAAACCCTGCATGCGTGGCACCGGACGGTTTGCTCTAACGGCATTCATGGGACACTCTTGAAGTCCTGAAGATTGACAGAGCAACATAGCATATCGCCGCTACCGCCACCGTGACACAGAACACTGCATTTTTAGGGGCCCAAAACCGGGGCGGGCTGGCCGTCGTGGGCATCATACTACTGGCCGGCCTGCTCGTAATGGCCGGGGGCGATGAGGCGAGGGTCTTGCTGCGTTACGACCGGCAGGGCATCGAAACGGGGCAGCTCTGGCGCCTCGCCACCGCGCATTTGGCCCATCTGGGAACAAGCCACGCCGTCATGAACTTACTAGCGCTGGCCATCTTGGCGGCGCTGTTCGGAGACCTGCTGCAGGCCCGAAGCTGGGTGCTGGGGATTATCGCGAGCGCCCTCGCCATTGATGCCGGGCTATGGTGGTTGGAACCCCAGGTCCGCTGGTACGTGGGACTGTCCGGGGTGCTCCATGGGCTGATCGTCCTAGGCGCCATGGCAATGTGGATGAACGGCGAGCGCCTAGGATTGTTAATCCTGGGGGGCGTGACGGCAAAACTGGCATGGGAACAGGCCCTCGGACCATTGCCCTTTACCGAAGCCGCAGCGGGCGGGCCAGTCCTCGTGGCCGCCCACTTATACGGTGCGGGGGGTGGCCTGTTGGTTGCGTTGCCCGGTATCCTGCCCGGCAAGGCGTTATCCGCCCCGGCCGATGCACAGCCGGGTAAAGACGAGACGACTGAGGAGTAGCTATGGATACCGCAGACTTGGGCCGCTGGCCGGGTATTGCCGATCGGCCAGTGTTGGTGACGGGTGCCTCCCGGGGCATCGGCCGCAGTATCGCGGCAGCCCTGGGGCGCCAGGGGGGAATCATCGTGGGCACGGCCACGTCAGTGGCCGGGGCCGAAGCTATCACCGCCCGCCTCGCAGAGCTCGGCATCAGCGGGCGCGGCGCCGTGTTGGACATCGCCGACGACGCATCGGTCAACGCGCTGCTCAAGGACATGACCGCGAAAGAAGGCTCGCCGCAGATTCTCGTCAATAACGCCGGGATTACGGCCGACAATCTCCTCATGCGCATGAAAAACGACGAGTGGGATAAGGTGATCGACACCAATTTGACGTCGCTGTACCGCCTCGCCAAAGGCTGCCTGCGCGGCATGATGAAGGCCCGCGCAGGCCGGATTATCAACATTGGCTCGGTGGTGGGCAGCATGGGCAATCCTGGCCAAACCAACTACGCCGCTGCGAAGGCGGGTTTGCTCGGTTTCACCAAAGCGCTCGCCCGGGAAGTCGGCTCTCGCAACATTACCGTCAACGCGATAGCGCCTGGCTTCATCGAGACCGATATGACGAGCAGCCTCAGCGAGGAGCAGCGCCAGGGTCTGACGGAACAAATCCCCCTCGGACGCTTGGGTTCGGGGGCAGATATCGCCGCGGCGGTGGTCTTCCTCAGCTCGGACGCCGGCGGCTACATTACCGGGGAAACCCTCCACGTGAACGGCGGTATGCTCATGTCGTAACCGGTATTGCCATCAACTTGCGGCATAAATGGCTGTTTTTGTTGTAAAATCAGTTTTTTGGCGAGCGTCGCGGACAGGCCCCTAGATTTGCCTTGAGCGATTCACATAAAATACGCGCCACTTAGCCAGGTGGTTGCGTCTGGCAGACTAATGAGGAAGCCCACTGATGAGTAGTGTTGAGGACCAGGTCAAAGCGATTATTGCCGAGCAACTCGGAGCCAAAGAGGAAGAAGTGACGAATGATGCTTCCTTCGTCGATGATCTGGGTGCGGACTCCTTGGATACCGTAGAGCTTGTAATGGCGCTCGAAGAGGAATTCGAAACGGAAATTCCTGACGACGAGGCGGAGAAGATCACCACTGTTCAGCAGGCGATCGATTACATCTTAGCCGCTAAGAAAGAGTCCTAATTTAGCTGGACCGCGTGCCCGCGGTGTACAGCTAGCTAGCCAGTCACTGTCGTGTCTAACCGTCGCGTCGTCGTTACGGGTTTCGGTATCGTGTCCTGTGTGGGCAACGATGTGGAGACCGCGTGGCGCAATGTCGTCGAGGGCAACAGCGGCATATCCACAATCGATAGCTTCGATACCACCGGGTTAACCACGACGATCGCCGGCCTAGTGCGGGATTTCGATGCCACGGACTATATGCCGGCGAAGGATGCCCGCAAGGTAGATCCGTTCATGCAGTATGGTATCGCTGCGGTGCGGCAAGCATTGGACCATTCGGGCTACGAAATTACCCCGGCCAACGCCCATCGCGTGGCGGTGGCGATGGGCTCCGGCATCGGTGGCATCGCCACGATCGAAACCAACTACGGGAAGTACCTGGCCGGCGGCGCCCGCAAGATCTCACCGTTTTTTATCCCCGGCAGCATCATCAACATGATCTCCGGGCACATTTCCATCGCCTTCGGGATTACCGGCCCCAACATAGCCATGGTAACGGCCTGTTCCACCGGGACTCACAACATCGGGTTTGGTGCGCGAATGATCACCCATGGGGATGCGGACATGGTGATCGCGGGAGGCGCCGAATATGCTTCGACCCCGTTGGCGATGGGTGGATTCTGTTCTGCCCGCGCCTTGTCGACCCGTAACGAGGATCCCAAAGCGGCCAGTCGGCCGTGGGACAAGGAGCGGGACGGGTTCGTGCTCAGCGATGGCGCAGCTTGCCTGATCTTGGAAGAGCTCGATGCTGCGCGGGCGCGTGGCGCGGCCATATTCGGCGAGCTTGTGGGGTTCGGCATGAGCTCTGATGCCCACCACATCACGGCACCACCCCCAGACGGCGAGGGGGCGCGGCGCTGTATGTCGACGGCGCTAGCCGATGGTGGACTGAATCCGAGTGACGTGGACTATGTCAATGCTCACGGCACCTCCACGCCCGTTGGCGATATCGCCGAAACCAAAGCCGTCCACGGAGCCTTCGGCGATTATGCACGGCAGCTTGCCATTAGCTCGACGAAATCCACCACCGGCCATTTGTTAGGGGCCGCGGGAGCTGCCGAGGCGATGTTTTCGCTCCTGGCCATCCGCGATCAAGTCGTGCCGCCTACGATCAACTACACGACACCGGATCCGGCTTGTGATTTGAATTACACGCCCAATCGAGCCGAAAGCCGGGCTATCGATGTGGCGCTATCCAACTCGTTCGGTTTTGGCGGTACCAACGCAACGCTTGTATTTAGGGGTTTCAGCTAGCGTGGAGCAGCCGAAAATCCCCATGTGCCGGGTTCGTCGACGCCAGGTTAACGGTATCATGGGGTAACGGCCACCCGCGTTTTCGGCGGCCGGACACCTCGACGGGCTGCCATTGAAGATCAATCATCTAAAACGCGTGATATTGGGGTTGTCGCTGGTTGGCATCGTCGCTGCCGGTAGCGCCTACTGGGGTTGGCAGCAACTCAATGTGCCCCTGAACGTGCCCGCCGAACAGACGCTGCTGTTGGTGCCCCCGGGAAGTACGCTGGGTAGTCTCAGCCGGCAGCTCAACGAGCGCGGCATGCTCTCTCGGCCGCGATTGTGGACATGGTTTGGGCGGTTCACCGGCCAGGCGCGCCTCATTCGCGCCGGCGAATACCAACTCACGCCGAAAACCACGCCGGTTATGCTACTGCGGCAGATGGTGAGCGGGGAAGTTCACCTGCACAGCATCACGTTAATCGAGGGTTGGCGCTTCAGCGAGGCATTGGCGGCGATTCGCGAACACCCTGCCGTGGACGTGAGCGAACTAACCGCTGCTGAAGTCATGGTGGCGCTCGGCAAACCCGATCTGCATCCGGAAGGGCAATTGTTGCCGGAAACGTATCGCTTCGCGCGTGGCACGAGCGACGTGGAACTGGTCAGTCAAGCCCACCGCAGTCTCGTGGTACTGCTTGACCAGGCATGGCCGGGACGCGACCCGAAGCTGCCGCTCAATAGTCCCTACGAAGCGCTGGTGCTTGCTTCGATCGTCGAAAAAGAAACCGCTCTGGATACGGAGCGCGCACAGATCGCCGGAGTCTTCGTGCGGCGACTCGACCGAGGCATGCGTTTGGAAACGGATCCCACGGTGATTTACGGCTTGGGGGACGCCTTTGATGGCAATCTGCGGCGCCGGGATCTGCGGGCGGATACGCCTTACAATACGTATCGGCGGGCCGGTTTGCCGCCCACACCCATCGCCTTGGCCAGCGCGGCGTCCATCCACGCGGCCCTTCATCCGGCTGGCGGCAATGCCCTATTTTTCGTCGCCACCGCGGAGCCGGACGGCAGCCACTATTTTTCCGCAACCTATGAAGAACATGCGGCCGCGGTTAGCCGTTACTTGAATCGCCTGCGGGAGCGCCGCTGAGATGGCCGGCCGGTTCATCACCATCGAAGGCAGCGAGGGCGTGGGCAAGTCCACTAACCTGGCCTTCGTTTGCGATTTTCTGCAACGCCGTGGTATCGAGGTGGAAAGGACGCGGGAACCGGGCGGAACACCGATTGCGGAGGCAATTCGCGAGGTGGTTTTGGCGGATCATGCGGAGGCCCTGGGGCCCGATACGGAGGTGCTGTTGATGTTCGCTGCTCGGGCGGTGCATCTCGCCAACCGGGTCCGGCCGGCGCTCGCTGCTGGACGCTGGGTCGTCTGCGACCGCTTCACCGATGCGACGTTTGCTTATCAAGGGGCTGGCCGGGGGGTTGACCCGGAGTGGATTCAAGGGCTCGCGGATCACGTTCACCCGGACCTGTGGCCGGACTGCACCCTGTTGTTGGATGCGCCGCCCGCGATCGGGCGGGATCGCGCGGCTAAGCGGGGAGAACCGGACCGCATTGAACAAGAGGACAATACGTTTTTCGAACGGGTTCGCGGCGCTTACCTGGCCCGCGCCGACCGAGAACCGCGGCGGTTTCGCGTCATTGACGCTACCGCCCCGTTGGAGGAGGTGCAGCAGGAAATTGGTGGGGTGCTGGCGGCTCTGGTGGAGCGGTTAGGTTGAGCTTGCCGGCTCCCGGGCTCGGCATTTCGCCTTGGCTGAGGGACGCGCTCGAGGCCACGCTCGTGGATGAGCGCCGCGCCCACGGGCTGCTTATTCATGGCCCGGCCGGCGTCGGTAAGAACAATCTGGCCGCGGTCCTCGGCGCCGAGCTGGTCGCGGGCAAACGGCAACGGGTGCCTGAATTATCCCCGGACGAGGCCAAAACCTGCTTGCAAGCCGATGAGCCGGGCCCCCAGCTCCCGGATCTGCACTGGTTGGTGCCGGAACGCGCGGGCGGCACGATCGGTGTGGACCAGGTCCGAGCTATGCTCGCGAGCCTAAGCCTGACGAGCCACGCGGGTGGCGGCAAGGTGGTGGTCATTCTGCCTGCAGAGGCGATGACACTGGCGGCGGCCAATGCGTTACTCAAGACCTTAGAGGAGCCGACTCAAGCGACACACTTATTATTGGTGAGTCATCGACCTGGCCTGCTGCCCGCAACCATCCTGAGCCGCTGCCAGCGTCTATCGATTGCGACCCCCAACCACCGGGAGGGACTCGACTGGCTGTCTCAAAGCCCGCTTGCCACGCCGTCTGAGTGGGACCAATTGTTGTCCCTTGCGCGCCAGGCACCGTGGCGAGCGTTGAGCTTACAAAGCATAGATTATTTGAATTTAAACAGTAATTTACTAGATACTATTAATCAAATTTCGAGTTTTGAGTCAGATCCCACCCAGGTGGCCGTCGCCTGGGCAAAAACCGACACGGCAACCTGTTTGGATTGGCTCGCCGGCTGCTTGGAGCACAGCATCCGGGCGGCCACCGAAGGTCGGAACCGGGTCACAGAACTAGATTTGGTCATATTGCATAATGCCCGGCAACCGGTGACACTGCTGTTCCGCGCTCTGGACGAAACCCGGCGGCTGCGGGATGCGATCGGAACCGGTATCAACATGGAGTTGGCCCTCAGGGCGTTGCTCCAGGAATTCGTTCCGCAGCCAGTAGCAGCCAGGAAGCAACTGTGAGTAAACCCGGTCTCCTAACACTGACCATCAAGGACAAGAGCGCCTTGTACTTGGCCTATATGCCGTTCGTCCGCAACGGGGGGCTGTTCATCCCGACCAATTCCAGCTACAACCTGGGCGACGAGGTGTTCATGCTGCTGAACTTGATGGGTGAAGACGAGAAAATACCCGTGGCCGGGCGGGTCATTTGGATTACGCCAAAGGGCGCACAAGGTAAGCGCACCGCGGGGATCGGCGTGCAGTTCAGTGAGCAGGATCAAGGCAACACGCAGAAGCGCATCGAGAACTATCTAGCCGGCGCGCTCGGCGGCGAAAAGGCAACCCACACTCTGTAATCGGTTCAGCCTCTCACCAAGCCTGCATTCCACTACTTGCCGCTATCCCTGGGCTGACTAAGCCGACACCTTTATCATGGGATGGCTCCCTGCGGTCCGCTTTATTCCCATGATAAAGGTGTCGACTCAGTCAGCCCAGAACCTGCCACAGTTGGAGCCACCCTGATGAACTGGGTTGGTTCGTCGGCCGCGTTTGGGTGTGGACATCCCTTTGGAGGGAATAAAGCGGACCGCAGGGAGCCATCCCTCCAAAGGGATGTCCACAGGCAAACGC
>JAHEKG010000179.1 GCA_024638475.1 Rhodospirillales bacterium
CGTGTTCGTGGGCTTGGGTGATGAGCTCGGCACACTCGAACGCGGTAAGGTCGCGGACCTACTGCTCGTCGACGGCGACCCGCTGGTTGACCTGGCTGATCTCGCCAAGGTGAAGGTGGTCATTCAAGGCGGCCGCGTCGTCGTAGACCAGCGCTAGCTTACTACCGGCCCGAGTAGCGCCGCGCAAAACGTTCGAGTATTTGCTGTGCGACGGGCGTTTCCTCGTCGGCAATGGTGGCAATGAGCTCGTCCGCCGTCTCCGGCGCGAAGTAACCGTGATTCTTGTAGGCGTTGATTCGCACTGCAAATCCTTCGGGATCCCCTTCCGGGTGGAACTGAGTGGCGTAGATGTTGCTCTTAAGGCGAAACATTTGCACGGGGCAGGCGTCTGACGAGGCTAGCAGCACTGTACCCGGCGGTACTTCATCGCAAGCTTCCTTGTGGCCGAGCAGGACTCGAAAACTCTCCGGGAAACCGGTCAGCAGTGGATCTTTTGTACCCGCCTCCGTCAACCGTATATCCGTGCCGCCCACCGGCTCGGCGTATTTGGTCGATATCTTTGCACCACAATAGCGACCCAACAGGCCGTTGCCGGAACACGCGCCCAGGAATGGAAAGTCGGCGCCGACAACGCGGTCGAATAGCTGCATGAAGTCCGCTTCGATCTGTTTTTGGATATCGCTCTTGGCGCCTTCCGGAGTGGTGATATCGAACGGGCTGCCCCCGACAATGATTGCTGCGTAGTCATCGAGTTCGATGTCCGGCAGGCCGCGACGTTCGACGCGTGCGCGCACGGCATTGTTCTCGTCTAATTCGCTATAGCGCAGGATGGCTCGGAACTCGCTGTCGGCCACCGCATCCTCGGGCCGGAGTTGAATGATGAGGAACGGCTTGCTCATGTGGGGAGGATCTCGTTGACGGGTCTAGGCAGGCAGCTAGCGTGCTTGCGTCGCCGCGGGGTTAGCTTTAAGTTGATCCTAGCAGGAGGTATCACTATGACAACGCGGCGGAATGTGATCAAGGGCGCAATTGGGGCTACGGTGGTCGCGGGTTGCGCTCCGGCAACGACGGAGGAGCGCAAGCGGATACCGCAGGTCCCGGACCTGGCGTTTCTCAAAGATAACGCATTGTTGAACGACGAACGGGCGCGCTTTTTCCTGCAGAAAGAGGGCCTCGATGCACTGGTCGTGAGCCATCCGGCCAACGTGTTCTATCTGAGCAATCATTGGCCCCAACTCGACCGCATGGGGTTTACGGGTTCCACCGTGAGTATTTTTTCACGCGATTCACAACGACCATTGGCGGTGGTGATGCCGGCTTTTTTGTACTACTACACACATTCACCCGAAACCGCTTTCCATGATCGCCTCGTATTTCCTTACACACAGCCGGCGGACGCGTCGGCTGATGCGGGCGGCGAGGAGCCCGCCGCCGCGATTGCCCGCACGCGAACCGAGCGGGGTGTGGCACCCATCACACCTCTCAATCAGCGCCGCAAGGACATGTTGGCCGCCGCGGAGCCGCCATCGGCCGGGCTGGGATGGGCGCTCGTCAAGGCCTTGCGTGCGCTCGGGTTGGATAACGCGACCCTGGGTATCGATAATCCCGTGCTCGAGAAGGTTTTGGGACAGCATGGTTTCGAGGCTACGGTGCGGCCGGGTGAGAACACCATTCGGCGCATACGGCTGGCTAAATCACCGACCGAAATCCGGCTCATGCGCCTGGCCGCCCAGCAGAATGTCGACGCGGCGGTGATTGCTGCGAACAGCGCGCGCGAAGCGGGCAGCCTTGGCGCGCTACGGGCGCGGTTTTTCAGCGAGGCCGAGCTGCGCGGTAATCATGCGGTGTTTATGGTCGTGAACGGCACCTCGAGCGAGGTCTATAACGAGCCGATCGTGGAGGGTATGGCGTTTTCCATCGACTGCGTCAGTCAATGCCGTCATTATCACGGCGATTTTGCACGGACGATTTTCGTCGGCGAGCCGCACCCGCATATGATCAAGGCCACCCAGGGGATTGCCACCGCCTGGAACGATATTCGCGAACAACTCAGGCCGGGGATGCGGTTTGTGGATATTCCAGCGATTGGCAAGGCGTCGTTGAAAAAACAAGGCCTGGAACTCAACGTTTCGTTTACACCGCATAGCGTCGGGTTGTTTCATACCGATCACCCTTATCCCGATCTCATGGAGGGACGGACCATCGAAGGCCTGGTATTGGAAGAGAACATGGTCTTGAGCGTCGACTGTCCGCCCATCGACGCGGGTATTGGCGGTACCGCGCATTTGGAAGACCTGATGTTGATCACCAAAGACGGCGCCGAGCCGATTCACGACGTGCCCCCCGGGGTTTTCGTCGTCTAGCTTCTTGGCGGGTTACGCCGGCACGATTTCGATTAACTCCCCCACGGCACCGCGTAAGGTGAAGCCACCCGGTTCGCTGTTACGGATCAGCGGCAACGCACCTTCGCCGACCGGGTCGATCCCGGCCGCCGCGCACAACGCGCGGCATTTAGCGATGTCATTGACGCGGATGGTCAGCATGGCGAGTCCGGTTCGATCTAACGATGTTGGATAGACGATGCCCTTGGCTGCCTTGAATTCCCACAGCTCGATACTGACGCCCGAGCCGATGTTGCCCCACAGAAAGTAAGCGTCATCAGCCGCGCCGATGAGTTGGTTGGTATTGCGTTGGAAGCACTCCATCTGGGAGGTGCGCTTGAGCCCCAGGGCTTGCTCGTAGAAGGCTTCGGCGGGCCGCTGGTCCAAGCTCGTGATTGCGGCGTTGGCGAAGCCGTTGTGAACCCCGGGCGAGGACCACGTGCGGTCACCGCGAACATTGGCCGTAATGAATAGTTGCTCGCCGCCCGGGCCGAACGGGGCATAACTCATCACGTCGACATCCCGGCCCCAGGTGGTATTGCGAAAAAAGTAGTAACGGGGTGGCGAAATCATCGGGGTGCCGGCGGCGGCAAGGCGGTGGTATGACTCTGCCGGGTCCCGGGCGCCGCCCTCCATGACGAGGAGCCCCGGATCCATCGGGCCCGAGCCGGGACGAGGCCGGTTCGCCTGGGCACCGCTCGGCGCCGCCAAGACGCGAACGGACGCTTTGCCCCAGGCGGAGTCCGGCATGTCCAAGATGGCGTAGCGTCGGCCGGCCCGGCCGGCGCCGGGGGCGGTGGTGATGTCCGCGGGCAGGGTGCCCTCGTCCGCGAGGCGCATGCCGATGACGTCCCGGTAGAAGCGGATACTTGCATCGACGTCAGGCGAGACCGTCGTAAAAGCCTCGATCTTGGCCGCGAGCGGGTTGGACTCGGCGATGGGGGAAATCGGAAACCCGATTTGCGGATGCGGTGCCGCGGCATCTTGCCGCTCTGCCGCCTGGCCGCTGGCCGCCACAGTCGTCCCCAATGCGAGGGCCGAGACTTGTAAGAGATCGCGCCGGTTCATGATGGCTCCTTGAGTTACGTGTTGGCCCCTTAAGTTGGCCCCTTAAAGGGGACAGTGTAGCGAAGTTTCCAACCCACAAGTCGGTGTTGTAGCATCGGCGAATGACCTTGCGGAGCCTCGCCTACCTCCATCTGTGGACGGTTGTGCCGTGTTTTTTTATCGGCGCGTTTCTCCTCCTCAATCGTAAGGGTACCCCCGTTCACAAGGTGCTGGGCAGGGTCTACATGCCATTGATGCTGTTCACCGCCGTTGCGACGTTGTTCATGGAAGCGCAGCTTGGGCCGACGCTGTTAGGGCATTTCGGGTTTATTCATTTATTCAGCTTTTTGGTGTTGTTTAGCATCCCGGCGGGATTTATCGCCATCCGCAATGGGGATATTCGCGGCCATCAAGGCAGTATGAAAGGGGTATACATCGGCGGCATCCTCATCGCCGGAAGCCTCGCCTTCACGCCTGGGAGAATGCTACACAGTTGGCTGTTCGGCTGATCTGATGGCAGGTTATTCCGGGACGCCGTTGGCGAAAAAATTGGGCTTCAAACCGGGACACCGGGTGCGAATTCAAAATGCGCCGCAAAACTACCCCCAGCTCGTCGAGCCTATACCCGCTGACATGACGATTTCCTCGGCGCTTCGGAAAGACGTCGACATTTGGCATTTGTTCGTGAAGTCGGCCGCCGACCTGAGGCGCCGGTTACCCAAGGCTCAGGCCGGGATCCGTCAAACCGGGAGATCTGGGTGTCCTGGCCGAAGCAGGCATCGGGGGTGGTCACGGACGTCACGGAGGACACGATCCGGCAGGTCGCGCTGCCGAAGGGCTTGGTGGATGTGAAGGTTTGCGCGGTCGATGAGGTCTGGTCGGGGCTTAAGTTGGTGATTCGCAAAGAACTCCGCCGGCCCTGATCCGGTCCGCCAAACCTTCTCCGCCCCAGACATTTCAGGTATCATACCGGGCGGTTTGAGAATCTTGTTGTTTTAAGAGGCCGAATATCCTAATAAAACAATAGGTTAGGTGTGCAAGCAGGATTTGTTTGCAAGGCCCCATAGGGGCCTTTTTGTTAGGGTGCGGTTACCAACGGGCGGAAACGCCATTTGGGTAGCCATGGAAAGTGGGCCGCGGGCCCATTTTTTGGTTTTGGAACTTGAGGTGTCGTAGATCGAAATGAGCGTGACGGTCGACAAAGAGGCTTTGCTCGCATTGCTGAACGGACCCGTGGAAGGGCTCGGCTACGAGTTGGTGGACCTTGACGTCAGCATTGGCGGCAAGGGTGTGTTGCGGGTTTATATCGACTTGCCCGGCGGGATCAATCTTGGCGATTGCGAGCGGGTCAGTCGGGCGTTGAGTGCTTTCTTGGATGTCGAGGACCCCATTCCTGGTAGTTATAGCCTGGAGGTTTCCTCTCCCGGGGTGAACCGTCGGCTGCGGACACCGGAACATTTCCGCCGGTTCACGGGCCACGAGGTGAAATTGGAATTAAAAGCGCCCCGCGACGGGCGGCGCCGGTTGCGCGGCGAGCTGACCGAGGCGGCAGCCGGAGCAATTACCGTCAACGTGGAGGGTGCCCCTTGGCAGGTCTCCATGGATGATATTGAAATGGCTAAACTCGTGGCGGACGTCCGACCATGAAACAACGCGACGATACGGGACAACGATTGTGGAATTGAACAAAGAAATTCTGATGGTGGTGGATGCCGTCTCGAATGAGAAGGGCGTCGAGAAGGAAATCATATTCGAGGCCATCGAGGCAGCGCTCGCCTCTGCGACCCGCAAACGGCAGGGCGAAGACATCGAGGTGCGGGTAAGCATCGACCGTACCAGCGGTGATTATGAAACGTTCCGTCGTTGGCTCGTCTTCGCTGACGATTCCGATGAACTCGAAGTGCCAGACCGGGAACTGCGCATGATTGACGCGGTGGACATCGATCCGGACGCAGAGCCGGGAGGGTACGTCGAAGTGCCCATGGAATCGGTGGAATTCGGTCGCATTGCCGCCCAGACGGCGAAACAGGTCATCGTCCAAAAAGTCCGCGAAGCGGAACGCGCCCAAGTGGTGGAAGAATATACAGACCGGGTCGGCGAATTGGTCAATGGGCTGGTGAAGCGCGTGGATCGTAATGGCGTGTATATCGACCTGGGCGGTAACGCCGAGGGGTTCATTCCACGCGAGCATTTGATTCCGCGCGAGCCGGCGAAACCGCAAGATCGAATCAAGGCGTTCCTCTACGAAGTGCGTTCGGAGCCGCGCGGTCCGCAGCTGTTCTTAACGCGCACGTCGCCGGAGTTTCTTGTGGAGTTATTCAAGATCGAGGTGCCGGAGGTCGGACAAGGACTCATAGAAATTCTCGGTGCGGCCAGAGATCCGGGCTTGCGCGCCAAGATTGCCGTCAAAAGTAACGATCCGCGTATCGATCCGGTAGGCGCTTGTGTCGGCATGCGCGGTAGCCGCGTGCAGGCCGTCTCGAATGAGTTGGCGGGCGAGCGAGTGGATATCATCCTTTGGGACGAGAATCCGGCTCAGTTTGTCATCAACGCGATGTCGCCAGCCGATGTGCTCGGTATTGTCGTTGACGAAGACAGTCACTCCATGGATCTCGCTGTCGAGGAAGAAAAACTTTCTCAGGCAATTGGTCGCGGTGGGCAGAACATTCGCCTAGCCAGTGAATTGTCCGGCTGGGAACTCAATGTCATGACGGAGTCGGATGCCGAGGAGAAGAGCGAACGCGAGGCGCGTGATTTGGTCGAGGCCTTTATGAAAGATCTCGACGTCGATCAGGAAGTGGCGAACATTCTCGTCCAAGAGGGGTTTTCCTCGCTGGAGGAAGTGGCCTACGTTCCGGCTCGGGAACTGCTTGCCATCGAGGAGTTCGAGGAGGATATCGTTAACGAACTGCGAAGTAGAGCTCAAGATGTCTTGATTACACAGGCAATCGTTCACGAAGAAGAACTCGATCAGTCTGAACCCGCCGAAGATCTACTGAGCCTCGAGGGTATGGACAAGCAATTAGCCTTCGAATTGGCGGCGCGTGGCATCGTGACCCGCGAGGATCTCGCCGAACAGGCGGTGGACGATCTGGAAGATGTTGACGAGCTGGATCCCGAACGTGCAGCGACGTTGATTATGGCGGCGCGAGCACATTGGTTTGAAAACGAGCAACAAGCCTGATTGGGGGCACAACCATGGCCGAAGTGACAGTCCATCAATTTGCTGAGGTGCTCAAGGTGCCGGTGGAGCGCCTGATCGTCCAATTGGACGAGGCAGGCATCAAGGTGACCAGCCCCGAAGACACCATTAGCGAGGACGCGAAGCTCGAACTGCTAAGCCACCTGCGCAAGAGCCATGGGTCGAAAGACGACTCCGCCGGTGCGCCAAAGAAAATCACGTTACGCCGCAAGTCACAGACCGAGCTGCGTCTCGCGGGCAACCAAGGCCGATCGCGAACCGTAAGCGTGGAGGTTCGCAAGAAGCGTACCTATATCAAGCGCGACGTGCTCGAAGAAGAGGCGCGTCGCCAGCAAGAAGAGCTCGATAACCAACGCAAGAGCGAAGAAGATGCGCGGTTGGCCGCAGAACGGGAAGAAGCTGCGCGCCGCGAGGCCCTCGAACGCGATCGGGCGGCGCGCGAACTAGCGCAACAGCAAGAAGAACAACGCCTGCGCGGGGAAGAGGACGACCGCATTGACTATGCCAAGATACCAAAGAACGCCAGCGACCGGCGCCGGCACGGACCCATGGCCCACGATACTCAGGAGATAGCAGGCACCGGCGATAAGCACACTCACAATTGGGC
>JAHEKG010000180.1 GCA_024638475.1 Rhodospirillales bacterium
GAAGGGGTTTGGGGTGTAGGAGGTTGTAGGAGGGTGTATGAGAGTGTAGGAAACGACACCCGCGGTAGTGCCCAGTCCCAACGGCACCGTGGCTCGGTCCAGGTCACTCAGGAGAGAGCCGCCCTTCACCTTGGCGATTTGTTTCGCGGCGTCCACCTCGACCCCCCGAAAAGGCGCCAGGTCGATGGTGAGCCCACCCTCGGCGACGCCGGTGCCGCCGACATTGTGGCCGCCGCAACGCACGGCGGTCAGGATGTCGTGGCCGCGGCCAAATTGCAGGGCCGCCTGGATGTCATTCAGGGAGGTGCATTCGACGATGACCGCGGGATAACGATCCACGGCCGGGTTCCAGACCCGCCGGGCCTGATCGTAGTCCGGGCTCGTGGGTAGAATGACCCGTCCGGCGACACTTCTACGCAGATCCTCGAGGGCGGTGGGTTCGAGGAGCACCACCTCGCCTGTGCTCGCGACCGCTTTCCCCGCCGCGTTGCCCTGCCGCGGCCACGCAGTCGCGGCGGCGACGGCGATGGCTCCCCGTAACACGTTACGCCGCGTGAGCAGCGTGCCGCGGTCGCCCCATCGGGTCGGATTACCCATCGATTGCCCCATAGGCACAGGTTGCATCCATTTGGATGCGGAAACAAGGGGATGCTGGGTTCCTGTTTGAGAATCATGAGACCATTCGGGAGGCGCCCCGCGCATCCCAGTTAGGCCCATGGAGTATCGGTGCGATGCAGATAAACATTATTTTGGATCCACGCCAGAGCGCCGATGAATTGGCCTCCCTCGGCGCGCTTGCAGAAGCCAACGGGATCGAAGGGCTGCTCGTTTCCAGCCTGGTGCAGTCGCGGGACCCGTTTGCCAACATGACCGTACTCGCCAAAGCCACCCGAAGACTGGTGTTTGGTCCCGTTGCGGTCAATCCCTGGGATACGCACCCGGTGCGCATTGCGGCCTCCTTGCTGACCCTCAATGAATTCGCGGCGGGGCGTGCCCGGATTGTGATCGGGGGCGGTGCCGAGGCGCTGTCGGCGCTGGGTATCAAGCCACATCGCCGGGTTCGCGCGGTCCGTGAATGTGTCGAGATCATGAAGCTGGCGATGAGCGGGCAGGCGGTCGAATACGTCGGCGAGCTTTACCAGGCGCACCGGCTGCAATTTACCTGGGCGAGCGCGCCGCCCCCGCCCGTCTATGTGGGTGCCAGCATGCCGATGATGCTGCGTATGGCGGCGCGCGTCGCCGACGGCATCATGATGAGCGATATGCCTGTGGTCCTGGCCACCGAGGCGATTGCAACCCTCGACGCGGCGCTGGCATCGGTCGATAGATCGCGTGATAGTTTTCTCACCAACATGTTTTCCGCGATTCACTTGCATCAAGATCGTCAGGTAGCGGTGAAAGAAGCTAAACGCTGGTTGGTATTTCGCGGTATCTTCCGGCCGAACGTCTTGGCGCTATTCCTGGACGCCAACGAAGTCCAGCAGGTGATGACTAACGAGGAAAACTTCTGGGCCGCCTTCACCGCCGGCAGCGATCAAGTCGAGGGCGTGGACGATGCCGTGCTCGATAAATTGGTCGAGCACGTGACGCTGACCGGTGCAGCCGACGATGTGGACGCCATTATCGCGAAGCTGAAGGCGTATGCGCGGGTCGGCCTGAGCCATATTTCGTTGCGGCTTTATGCTAACGCAGACGCAACGATCCGCTTGATCGGTTCGAAAATCCTGCCCGCTGTCCGCGACGGTGCCCGCTAGATAGACCTAAACCGCCGCGGCTTGCAGCGCCGCCAATACTCGTTCCTTGCGAAACGGCGGCCGGCGCAGGCGCACGCCGGTGGCGTCATAGACGGCGTTGGCCACGGCCGCAATCACTGGCTTGTGGCTCGCCTCGCCGGCGCCATAGGGCGGCAGGTCGGGACGGCCGGGATTCGGGTCGCCGTTGACGATCACGACCTCGATGCTGGCCGGGGTGTCGGAATGCCGCAGGCTGGGGTGCGTCAGCCAATCGACGCTGGTGACCTTCTCGGTATCGAATTGGACTTCTTCCCACAAGGCCCGACTCAATGCATGCAGCATGCCGCACTCGACGGTATTGCGCAGGCCCTCCGGGTTGACCACCAAGCCGCAATCGTGGGCACACACCAGGCGTTTCACCCAGACGCGGCCGGTGCGGCGATCGACTTCGACCTCGGCAATCGTCGCGACCACCGTACCGATGCGGTAAGTGTACGCGATGCCGCGCCCCGTTAGGATCGGGTCGGCTGCTCGGCTCTTTGTGTTGCGGAGCTGCGGCGAAGGTCGCGGGTCCCAGCCATAGGCTGCGGCCGCTGCTCGCACGGCGGCCAACGAACGCGCGCGCAGGAAGCGGTCGTCCTCGGGACTAGCGGCGAGCATGTCGAGACGCAACTGCACGGGATCGACTTGCGCTCCCGCCGCCAGCTCATCGATGAACGACTCGAACGCGAACGTCACCTGCGGACCATTGGGGTCGCGCAGGTTACCGGTACGCAGTGGCGTCTCCCATATCAGCGGCAGGCGGACGACGTGCGTCGCCATGCGTTGATGCGGGACGGCATACAAGACGGCCGGTGCCGACGCGAAGCCCGCGAACGGCGCGGCGGAACGCCTGCCCATGAGCTGAGCGATCAGCACCGTGTCCGGGTCGTTGTACCAAAGGTGATTGTAATCGGCGGCGCGGGCGTCGTAGTCGAGAGCGATCACCCGGCCCTCGGTGTCGAGCCCGCCGCGGAGCTTGAAGGTGTAGGCCGGCCCCTTCGTATCCCAGGCCGTCTCTTCGTCGCGCATCCACTGCACGCGCACCGGCCGGCCGAGTTCGCGGGCGAGGAACGCCGCCTCGAAGCCGACGTCGTCGGCGGCCGTGCGCCCGTAAACCTGCGGCCCATCCATATAGACCACCCGCACGCGCTCCCGCGGCATGTCGAGAAACTTCGCGACACCGTTGCGCAAGCCATAGGTCTTCATGTCGTTGGAATAGATCGTCATTTGACCCTCGGAGGGGTCGGCGAGGGCATGGGCCGGGCCTATGGCGGTGTGGCCTTGAAACGGCACTGCGTACTCCGCCTCGATGACGCGGTGGGCGGTTTCGAACGCCGCCTCCGGGTTGCCTCGTCTAATCGGCTCGCTACTCGACGTGGGTGTCGCCCCTCGCATGTAATCAAACAACGCGGCGGAGGCGGGGAACGGCGCTTGTGGCGGTGGCGCCCAGTCGACCTGCAACTGTCGGGCCGCGCGCATGGCGTGTTCTTCACGTTCGCAGACTACCGCCACGTAGTTGCCGCGGCTTACGACCTTGACCAAACCGGGGATATCGGCGATCGACGCTGCGTCGATGCCACGCAGGGTAGCGCCCGCGAGCGGCGGCCTGACGTTACGCGCATGCACCATGCCAGGAAGGCGCATGTCTACGGCCCAGGTTAGGGAGCCGTCGACCTTCGGTGGGATGTCGTAGCGTTGTACCGATTGGCCCACGACGCGCAAGGCATCAACCGGCTTGATGTCGGCAAGCCCGCGGGTCGCGTTCACGTCGCTGCCGGTAAGCGCGACGTCGAAGCGTTGACCGCCGATGAGTTGTGCGTAAGTGATCGATCTTGTTGAGTCGGAACCGACCGAGATCGTGGCATCGCGCACCTCGAGTGCTGCGAGTGGCGCGTCCAAGCGTTCGGCGGCCAGCTCCAGCAACACCCGCCGCGCCTCGGCCGCCACCCGCCGCATCGGCCAGCCGTCGCGCTCGATGGCATCGGAACCGCCGGAACCGCCCTGGTCTGGGGTGATGTCCGTGTGGCCCATGACGAGGCGGGTGTCCGCGTAGGCAATGTCGAGTTCGTCGCACATCAGTTGGCGGAACGCGGTGCCGGTGCCTTGCCCGCCGTCCGTCTTGCCGACGAAGAATGTGGCGGTGTTGTCCGGATGGATCACGATCCAGGTGTCGAGCTGCCGAAAATCGGGGTCGGGATATGGTCCCGTGCCGCCCGCTTGTGCGAAGGCCTTGCTCGCCGGGAAGCTGTTGACGCCGACACTCAACACCAGCGCCCCCGAAGACTTGAGGAAATCACGCCGCGAAGTGGGGTTCACGGTCTGCAACGCAGCTTCGACCACCGCTTTGGGAAACTCAAACGTGGCGCTCATTCGGCCGATGCCTCTGCGCGGGCTTGCGCCTCGCGTACGACCCGTTTGATGGCCGCTTGAACCCGGTAGTAGGTCATGCAGCGGCACAGCGCGCCCTCCATGCCCTGGCGGATTTCCGCGTCGGTGGGGTTCGGGTTTCGATCGAGCAGCGCCCTCGCATTCATGATCTGGCCGTTGTGACAATAGCCGCACTGTGGCACTTGTTCGTCGATCCATGCCTGCTGAAGCGGATCCAACTCGCCGTTCTTCGCCAGGCCTTCGAGGGTGGTGATCTCGCCGCTGATCTGCGCGGCCGGCACGACGCAAGACCGGATGGCGGCACCGTCGACGAGCACGGTGCAGGTGCCGCATTGGGCGAGCCCGCAGCCGAAACGCGGGCCCCGCAGGCCGAGATCGTTGCGGAGTACATACAGCAGCGGCGTCGCCGGGTCGACGTCCGCCTCGTGGGTCGCGCCGTTGACGCGCAGTGTTAAGAGACTCATCGGCTCTCCTGTGCTATTGAGTGTGTCGGTTCGCCCGCCCCTGGTGGTCTCGCGCACCTAGCCAAGACTTTACATAACAGCCGCCGCGAATCTCCGCCAGGGCCAGTAATCAAAGCGCTCCGCTCGCCGCGGCGGGCGTGTCGTTGACTTAGTGTGCTTCTTACACTATAGTTCGTGTCAAGTTAACACGAAGTAGCCGACATGCCCTACACCTACGACTATCCGCATCCCGCCGTCACCACCGACATCGTCATTTTCACGATACGCCAGGACGAGCTCAAGGTGCTGCTCATTAAACGAGCCCTGCCGCCGTTCCAAGGTGAATGGGCGCTGCCGGGTGGCTTCGTCAACCTCGACGAAAGCCTGGAGGCCGGTGCGCGCCGCGAGCTGGAAGAAGAAACCGGCGTCAAAGACGTCTATCTCGAGCAACTGTACACCTTCGGTGCGCCGGATCGCGATCCTCGCGAGCGCGTGATCACCGTCGCCTACTACGCGCTGATCCCCTCGGACAAGATCGAGCTGCGCGCGGCCAGCGACGCCGAGGGGGTCAGCTGGTTCGGCCTGCAAGAATTGCCGGCCCTGGCGTTCGACCACGCCGAAATATTGCAGGCCGCCCACGCGCGCCTGGCTGCCAAACTCGACTACTCGACGATTGCATTCCAGTTCATGCCCAAGGCATTCACGTTGTCGGAATTGCAGCAGGTCTACGAACTGATCCTGCGGGGGCCCGTCGACAAGCGCAATTTCAGGAAACGCATCCTCGGCCTGAACCTCATCGAAGACACCGGCGAGACACGGAAGACGGGTGCGCATCGGCCGGCCAAACTCTATCGCGCCGTCGACCCGCACCGGGTCGACGTCATCAAGTAGTGCAAAGGAGGTGCATCATGTTGATCAATTACTACAAGGGTGAACCCAACAGCTACGTGCTCAGCCATCGGAACGGCAAGCTCGTGCGCCACGGTGCCGGCATCAATTTTTATTACCTGCCGGCGACCACCACGCTGGCGATCGTTCCCCTCGCCAGTCAGGAAAGCCAATTCATCTTCAACGAGACAACGGAAAACTTCCAAGAGGTCTCCATCCAGGGCTCCTTGACCTATCACTTGAGCGATCCGATCGAGCTGGCGAAGCGCCTCGACTTCACCGTTGCCCCGCGCAGCCACGTTTACCAAAGCGAGGACCCGCAGCAACTAGTCCAGCGCGTCGTCAACAGCGTTCAGGCGCACACGCGCAGCGAAGTCCAGCAGCGTTCCCTGTAACGGGCGTTGAGCGAGGTAAAGGACTTGGCCTCCGTCGTGTTCGAGAAAGTCGCGACAGCTCCGGAGCTGACGAGTTTGGGCATCGTTCTCGAGGGCCTGCATTTCACGGCCGTGAAAGCGACCCCCGAGATGCAGAAGGCGCTCGAGGCCGACTATCGCGAGAGCCTGCACAAACGCGAAGACCAGGCCATTTATGCCCGCCGCAAGGCGGCGGTGGACGAGGAGCGGAAGATTCGGGAGTCCGAGATGAATACGGACGTCGAACTCGAAAATCGCCGCAAGCAACTCGTCGACACGCAGGCGCGCAACGCCCTTAAGTTGGCCGAGGCGGAAGCCAAGGCCGACGAGCTGAAACTCGCGCCCTACGGCGAACTCCCGCCGCAGGCCTTGGTCGGCCTGGCGCTGAAGGAATGGGCAGGCAATGCCGGCACCATCGATTCCTTGAGCATTACGCCCGACCTGCTGAGCAAGGTGGTGTCCTACGTGGCGGATAACCGGCGCGTGGCGGAGTAGGCTCGTGGCCACGCCGCAATATGAAAACGTGATCATCGTGACTCGGAAGACCGAGCTCGATGATCTCGTGGCGCGTTTCAACACGAAGGCGCAGGCAAAGTTTTACCTGCAGCAGGCCGGCCAGTCATTCGAAACCATCGAGGCGGCCCATGACAAACACCAGCAGGTGCTGGGAAAAGTCCGCAAGGCGATGCCAACGACAGTGAAAAGTCAGCTGATCGATCGTGAGATGGTCCCACGCTTCACGTTCGGTAAGGCCGACCTGGTCGTGACGGTGGGGCAGGACGGCCTCGTTTCCAACACAGCGAAGTACCTCACGGGACAGCCCATCCTCGCCGTCAATCCCGACCCCGAGCGGTTCGACGGCATCCTCTTGCCATTCACGGTGGACACGCTGGAGCAGCAGCTGTACGCGACGCTCTACGGCGAGTTGCATGCGAAGCAGGTTACGCTGGCGCAGGCCGAACTTTCGAACGGCCAAAGCCTGTTGGCCTTCAACGACTTTTTTATTGGCGCCCGATCCCACGTCTCCGCGCGTTACACGATCGGCATCGGCGAGCGAGAAGAGACCCAAAGCTCCAGCGGCATCATCGTTTCCACCGGCGCGGGCTCCACCGGCTGGCTGCAGTCCGTGTACGCCGGCGCGGCGGGGGTGGTCGAAGCATTGGGCGGCAAAGTGATCCCGCCACCCAACGGCGGCCGCTTGAAGTGGGGCTCGGAAAAACTCATTTACAGCGTCCGCGAACCGTTCCCCAGCATCGCGACCCAGGCGACCCTCGTCCATGGCGGGTTCACGAATCGGACGCCGCTCAGGGTCACCTCTCACATGGC
>JAHEKG010000181.1 GCA_024638475.1 Rhodospirillales bacterium
TGAAACCGCGGATGAGAATACCGTGGCGTTTCGCGAATGCGAACGGCAGGGCGCGGCTGTTTTCGTCGGCTAGGGTCGCAGTGCCGGCTTCGATGCTATCGGCATCAGCCACCATCTGCGGTGTTCTCTTCTTCAGCGGGTTGCGCCGGCCTGCGGTACTCTTCGAGCGGCGGCAGCAACGGCCGCTCCTCGCCGCGCATCAGTGCGGGATCCTTGGTGCTCTGCTCGAGCTGGAGGTCGCGGATATAGTTGTATTTGCTATCGGTTTGAAAACGCGCCTGCACGCCATCGCGAAGTATGGTCGGGCGGATAAACACCATCAAGTTAGTCTTTAGTTTTTCGGTGGAGCGCGATCTGAACAACGCGCCCAGAAGCGGTACGCTGCCGAGGATGGGCACCCGTTGCTCGCTCTCGCGTACCGTGTCGTCGATTAGTCCACCGAGAACCAGTATCTCCGTATCCTCGACGAAGACCGAGGTCGAAATGGTACGGTTGTTGGTAATTAGATCTACCGCCCCTGACGCGCCCTGACTGATGCTCGAGGTTTCCTGCTCGATCTGCAGCAGCACGCCGCTGCCTTCGTTGATTTGTGGGGTCAGCTTCAGCGACGTGCCGACTTCTTCGCGTTGAATGGTCTGAAAGGGATTCACGGCGCCGGTGCCGCCGCCGCCCGTGTTCGTAAACGAGCCCGTCAGGAACGGGACTTCCTGACCCACACGAATTTCCGCCTCTTCGTTATCCATCGTGACAATGGTTGGCGTTGAAATGATGTTGGTGTTGGCGTCGCCCTGCAGCGCACTGATGATGGCTGCGAAATTCGTACCCGAATTGCGAATTCGACCGATCCCCAGGGTAATGCCCTCCGGAATGACGCTCGGATCGATCGCGGTGCCGCCCGTCGCGCCCGCAATCTGCGCTATGCCGGTACTGGTTGAGGGGAAGTTCGTGACGGCGATGGCTTCGTCGGAACCCGATCCGTCGATTGCCCAGGTGACTCCCAGTTCCGCGGCCTTGTCGGCCGTAACTTCCACGATGATTGCTTCGACTAACACCTGGGCACGGCGGATATCGAGCTTGTCGATGACCCCCATCATGTCCCGTGTCATCTTGGGTGGCGCATTTATGATCAGCGCGTTCGTCGGTTCGTCGGCCCAGATGTTGATGCTGCCGGGGGCTGCCGCCGCGCCGGGTGCCGCCGTTGCTGCCGTCGAGGTAAATTGCGCCTGTAGTTTGGTGGCTAGGTCGGCGGCGTCCGCATAGTTGAGGTAACGCACCTGAGTATCGCCCCCGTCTTCCGACGGCGTGTCCAGATGCGAGATGAGGGCACGAAAACGCAGCCGGGAGTTCTTCGACCCGCTAATGAGCACGCTGTTCGTGCGCTCGTCGGCAATGAACTGAATGGGCGGCGCGCCGCCCGCGGCCTGTGCCGCTTGGCTCAGCTGTGACAGCATGTTGACCACCTGCGTGGCGGTGGCGTGTTCCATGGGGATGACTTCGATTTCTTCGTCACCGGCCTGATCGATGCGCGAGATAATTCGGCGGAGGCGGTCTACATTGGCAGCCCGGTCCGAAATGATGAGCATATTCGAGGCGGGATGGGCGGCGAGATGGCCGTATTGAGGAATCAATGGGCGCAGGATGGGAACCAACTGTGCCGCGCCGACGTTGCGCAACATCACCGTCATGGTGACGATTTGGTCGCCGCCGGCGTTACTCGCCGCGCCCGGTACCTGGCGTGCGTTGGCGTCGGGTAATATCTTGATGACGTCGCCGGCGGGCACCGCGATGAAGCCGTGCACTTGTAGAATTGACAAGAAAGTTTCGTAGAAGGCGTCGGGACTCATGGGAGTAGCCGACAGCATCGTGACCTGGGCCTTTACCCGGGGATCTATGACGAAGTTCTTACCCGTCACTTCGCTCACGGCTTCGACAATCGTGCGGATGTCCGCTTCTCGGTAGTTCGGCTTGATCATGGCCTGCTCGGCCTGACCCCATGCCGGTGGCGGCAAGCTGCCGATCGTCGCGACCAGGCCGAGGGCGATCGTCAGCCGGAGAATTCGGGTTGTCCTACGCATGTGGGTCCAATTCCTGTCCGTATAGGAGTATTACTGAGTTGCCCCAGCCTCGCTTTCGAGTTCTGAAAGCTGGCTCGTGTCGATGACCAACACCTCGGGGTTGCCATTGCGCAGTACCGTGACCGAAGCCTGGGAAGTTTCACCCAGCGACTCGAACACCTGTAGCCCCTGGCTCGGGTCGGTCATTGCTGTGCCATTGATGTCAGTCACCACATCTCCGGGCCGCAGGCCAAGTTTAGCGAACTGCTGTCTATTCCGGCCGGGATTGATTCTAAACCCCACCATTTCACCCTGTTGAATGTGGGGTGCTGCGCGGATTATTTCAGTGATCTTTGACGCGTTTTCGGAAATCACTTGGCGTAAAGATGACGGCTCCGTGCGGCGCGTCGGCACCGCCGGCCGGCGCGTGGTGGCTCGGCTAGCGGTCTGCGTTGCCGGGAAATCTTTCGGTAGGCGTAGGGTCTCCAGGGTGCCTGCGCGGTTCAAGAGCACGCGGTCCTCGAAAATAGAATGCAGCTTGACCCCCCCTGGCACGGGATCGTTGATTCGGTAGATTTTTTCTTCGCCGCGGCTGTCGGCAATCAGGGCGAATGCCCGGTCGGCGATATCGTGGGCAATGACCCCGTTCAGCTTCAAACTCAGCCGCGTGTCTGGCGCGTCAACGACCTGGGGTACCACGGGCGCGGGTTCGTTCTTGGCTTCACCGAACAAATGGGCATTCACTAGCCCTTCAACATCGATGATCCCGGTTCGGCTGGCCGCTCCCCCGCCGGCGCTGGTATTGACGACGGGGGCCGGCGCATCCGCTCTCGGGCCAGGAATCACCGCCCAAACGAGTTGTGCGGCCTGAAAGGCGATACCGGCAACCAACAGCCCGCTCACCCAGGGCGGCAGCACGCGTGCGCTAGCGGCGAGCCACTGTTCGGGTGATTGGCCTTTTAATTGGCCGATGCGTTCGGCGAGAATCATCGAATCCTCATGTTGGTCTCAGTTAGAGACGTTTAGAAGCCGTAAATTCAGTCCAACTTGGCATGATAGCCATTGGGGGTGCCTTTCTACAAGGCGAATTTGGTTATTTTTTCATATAAATCATAAGCGTGTACACTGTTTATCTCAGAGATTACTTTAATCTGCGCGGCAGGGATTCCTTGTAATCATCCGCTTGCAGACCTATATATTCGTAATGGCCGATCATGACCAAAACCCGGACTATGACCACGACCATGGCCTCGTTACGGAGGAGGCTCGGCCGCGGCTCAAGAAACCGCCCCTTTATCAGGTTGTCTTATTAAATGATGATTACACTCCGATGGAGTTCGTCGTCGAAGTTCTTCAACAAATCTTTTCAATGGAACGAACCACGGCAACGCGGGTCATGTTGGAGGTTCATACAAAAGGTAAGGGTGTTTGCGGTGTGTTTACTTACGAAATTGCCGAAACTAAGGTGGCCCAGGTGATGGGTATGGCACAGCGCCACCAACACCCCCTGTTGTGCACGATGGAAGAGGCCTAATGCTATCCAATGAATTGGAGTACTGCCTCAACGAGGCCTACCAGATGGCCCGCGAGAAGCGGCACGAGTTCATTACCGTTGAGCACTTATTGCTGGCGTTGATCGGATCGCCGCAGATTATCGAAATTCTCAAGGCCTGCGGTGCCGTGATCAGTGATCTGCGGCAAGAACTCGAGCAGTTTATCGACGAGTCGGTGCCATTGCTGCGCGACGATGACGAAGCCGATGCGCAGCCGACCCTGGGATTTCAACGCGTATTGCAGCGAGCCGTACTGCACGTGCGCTCCAGCGGTAAAAGTGAGGTCACCACGTCGAACGTACTGGTTGCCATCTTTAGCGAGAAACAATCCCAAGCGACCTATCTGCTTAACGTGCACGACGTTGCGCGCATCGATGTCATCAACTATCTCTCCCATGGAATCGCCAAGGTAGGCGATGAGGCCACCGAGGGAGAATCCGAGCCCCAGGTCGGCGAGCCAGGTTCGGCTGAGGACAGCAATCCGCTATCGCGTTTCGCAACCAACCTAAACGCCGAAGCGGAGGCGGGACGCATTGATCCGTTAATCGGGCGCGAGCTGGAGATCGAACGCACCGTCCAGATTCTGTGCCGGCGGCGCAAGAACAACCCCCTGTTCGTCGGCGAGGCCGGGGTGGGTAAGACAGCACTGGCGGAAGGGCTGGCGCGCCTGATTGTCGAGGGTAGCGTGCCGGAGATCCTCCGCGATGCAACGATTTTTTCCTTGGATATGGGGGCGTTATTGGCGGGTACGAAATATCGCGGTGATTTCGAGAAGCGTCTCAAAGGCGTCGTTGCGGAACTGAAGAAGCTGCCCGGTTCTATTTTGTTTATCGATGAAATTCATACTGTTATCGGTGCGGGTGCGGCCTCCGGTGGGGTGATGGATGCCTCCAATCTCATCAAGCCGATGTTGGCGGGTGGAGAATTACGCTGCATAGGATCGACCACCTATGCGGAATATCGCGGTATTTTCGAGAAAGACCATGCCTTGGCGAGGCGCTTTCAGAAAGTGGAAGTGGTCGAGCCGACGATTGAAGAAACCATCGCTATCCTCAAGGGTTTGCGGTCTCGCTTCGAGGAGCACCACAACATACGCTATGAAGATGACGCCCTTCGTGCGGCGGCGGAACTTGCCGCCAAGCATATCAATGACCGAATGCTGCCCGATAAGGCGATCGATGTCATCGACGAAGCGGGGGCAAACGTGCGTTTGCAACCGGAGGCCGAGCGCAGTGAATCGGTGACGGTCGAACTAGTTGAAAGTATCGTCGCCAAGATGGCCCGCATTCCACCAAAAAGCGTTTCTGTTTCCGACCGCGATGTGCTGCGAAACTTGGAGCGCGATCTGAAACTCGTGATTTTTGGCCAGGATCCGGCCATCGCAGCGCTGGCATCGGCGATTAAAATGTCGCGCTCGGGATTAGGCGACGAAACCCGTCCGATTGGCGGGTTTCTGTTCGCCGGGCCCACCGGGGTCGGTAAGACCGAGGTAACGCGGCAACTAGCTTTAACGATGGGCGTCGAATTAATCCGTTTTGATATGTCGGAGTATATGGAGCGGCATACCGTATCGCGGCTTATCGGTGCGCCGCCGGGCTATGTGGGTTTCGATCAGGGCGGGTTGTTAACCGAGGCCGTCGCAAAAAATCCCCATAGCGTTCTGCTATTGGACGAGATCGAAAAGGCTCATCCCGAAGTTTTCAATCTCCTGCTGCAGGTCATGGACCACGGTACCCTGACGGATAACAACGGCCGCAAAGCAGATTTCCGCAAGGTGATCATCGTGATGACCACGAATGCGGGCGCCCAGGAGATGAGCCGCGCCTCCATCGGGTTTACGCACCAGGATCACGCCGGCGACGCGATGGAGGTAATCAAGCGGATGTTTACGCCGGAATTCCGGAATCGCTTGGACGCAATTATTCAGTTTCAGGCACTCGACGCTAAGTCGGTGGCGCGCGTCGTGGATAAGCTGGTCATGGAGTTGGAAGCACAGCTGGACAAGAACAACGTTACCCTGGAACTTCAGCCCGCGGCCCGGGATTGGATCGCAGAGCGCGGCTACGATGCAAAAATGGGGGCCCGGCCAATGGCGCGGATCATCCAGGAGCACATCAAACGACCATTGGCCGAAGAGCTATTGTTCGGTAAGTTGGCGGATGGGGGCCATGTGCGAATCAGCGTTAAGGCGGACGGTGAGGGATTGCTGTTGTTGGCCGATAGCGCCACCCCGGAGTTGGAACACTTACCCGAGTAATCGTCGCGTACCGTAGCGAGCGCACACTCCGATTGTTCCTCGGTCGCTGGGCCGGCTAGGGCGTATACCTTTCTCATGGGATGGCTCCCTTCGGTCCGCTTTATTCCCATGAGAAAGGTATACGCCCTAGCCGGCCCAGCAACGGTCACCGCGGGGGATGCGGATCGGCGTCGACCAATTCTCGCGTAGTCCGGGTTTGTCTGTGGATGGTCCTTTGGAGGGATGGCTCCCTGCGGTCCGCTTTATTCCCTCCAAAGGACCATCCACAGACAAGCGCGTCATGCGCCGCCGTCATGTGAAGGATGGAAATAGGTTTAGGGTAGGGCCGCAATGCGGGCCGCTGAGTTCTGCGGGCTAACGGCCTCGGTAGACGATACGGCCCTTGCTCAGGTCGTAGGGAGTCAATTCGACCGTGACATCATCGCCGGTCAAAATTCGAATGTAGTTTTTCCGCATCTTCCCCGAGATGTGCGCGGTGACCACGTGGCCGTTTTCCAGTTCGACCCGGAACGTGGTATTCGGCAGGGTTTCGACGACCTTGCCTTCCATTTGAATGGCATCTTCCTTGGGCATAAAACAACAATCACACTTACCAAATTGGCGGCGAATTGTTGCACACCCGTTGTTGGGCTGCAAAAACCTTACCCGAGGGTTGCCGAGCTAGTTTTCCGGGTGACGAAAAAACTCAGTCCAATCAGCAAGTTGGATGTCATTCGAGCAATGTTCCGGGAGTGCGGCAAGAAACCGGTCGCGGGCAACGAGCTCTGCGCCTAAGGATATGAGGTGTGGTGAGGGCAGCTGACAGTCGATGCAATGAAAATCGGCTTGGCGGAGCGCTTCAGCAAGCTTGACCAAGACGATTTTCGATGCGTCGCGGACTCGGCTGAACATCGACTCGCCGAAAAAAATACGGCCCAATATCACGCCGTAAATCCCGCCGACCAATTCGCCATCCCGCCAAGCTTCCACGGAGTGGGCGTGGCCCTGGGCGTGAAGGCGAACGTAGGCCTCGCGCATTGCCGGCGTGATCCAGGTTGCGTCGCTGTATCGGCGCGGGCCGGCACAGGCATCGATCACGGCCGCGAAGGCGCGGTTAGCGGTCAGCGATAGCCGAGTCGATCTGAGGGTACGCGCCAGGCGGCGGGACACGTGTACTGCCTCGGGGAAGATGACGCAACGCGGATCGGGTGACCACCACAGCACGGGCTGACCCTCTTCGTACCACGGGAAGATACCGCGGCGATAGGCGGCTAGTAAGCGTGGCGTGCTGAGATCCCCCCCCGCCGCGATCAATCCGTTGGGCTCCTCTACGCTAGCGTCGATGGGTGGGAAGGCACCCGGCGGATCATTGGCGGACAACCAG
>JAHEKG010000182.1 GCA_024638475.1 Rhodospirillales bacterium
ACACGAATTCGTCAGCCTTGGCGCCCAATTGCGCGGCCAACAGCGCGCGGGCCTTCTCCACCACGGCTCGCGCGGCCTGCCCCGCCCAATGACTGGAGGCCGGATTCGCCCAACCGCCGTCCGCCGACAGGGTGGCTTGCATCGCCTCTAGAATCCGTGGATCCAGCGGCGTGGTAGCGGCATAGTCGAGATAGATTCGGCTCGCGCCCGTCATCGCCTTCGCCGTGGGTCAACGGTGCTGAGGATGCCCCGCAAGATATTGACCTCGTTGTCGTCCAGCTGGGCGCGATTGAACAGCCGCCGCAATCGGAGCAGTAATTGCTTCGGATGATCGGGGTTCAAAAACCCCGTCTCCGCCAACACCTCCTCGAGATGGGTATGGAAGCGCTCCACTTCCGTCGCCGACGCCAACCGTCGTTCTCGCTCGACCCCGGTGGACAGCGGCAGGGATGCCATCCGCAGTTCGTAGCAGACCACCTGCACGGCCTGGGCCAAGTTGAGGGAACTGTAGTCCGGATTCGCGGGTATGTGGACGAGTTGATGGCAGCGCGCCAAGTGCTCATTGTCGAGGCCGGACTGTTCCGGGCCGAATACCACCGCCGCGCCATCGTCCCGATGGTCGGCCATGATGGCGGCTGCCTGCCGCGGGTCCACGGTCGGCCAAGGCAAGCTGCGCAGGCGCGCGCTAGCGCCCATGACTAAGCCGCAATCGCCGATGGCTTCCACCAGCGAGTCGACCACCCGGGCGTTCGCCAGGACGTCATCTGCGCCGGACGCGCGAGCGGTTGCCTGAGCATCCGGAAACCGCTCCGGACTCACCAACACCAGGTCAGTAATCCCCATCGTCTTCATCGCCCGCGCAGCGGCACCAATGTTGCCCGGGTGGGAGGTTTGCACCAAAACGATACGGTAAGGCAGCTGCATGTTCATGAGATTGTGTCTGGAAACCGGTTATTCTACCCTTCCGCCGCCGAACCGCTCTCCTCAAGGCCCGACTATCATGCAGCCCATGCATCCCATGCTGAATATCGCCCTGCGGGCAGCCCGCAAGGGCGGCGAATTCATCATCCGCCAGACCAATCAATTGCAGGGGCTCGAGATCACGGAAAAAGGCCGCAACGACTACGTGTCCCAGGTCGACCTGATGACGGAACGCGCCATCATCGATGTGATTCACAACTCGTATCCGGACCACTCGATTCTGGCTGAGGAGAGCGGCGCGCAGGGAGAGCATGACTACCAGTGGATCATTGATCCATTGGATGGCACGACCAATTTTCTGCATGGCTTCCCCGTGTTCGCAGTATCCATCGCGGTCGCCAACAAGGGGCGGGTCGAACACGCGGTGGTTTACGATCCGATGCGCCAAGAAATCTTTACGGCTTCCAACGGCGAAGGCGCGCACTTGGACGGCCGCCGCATAAGAGTCAGCCACCGCAGCACGCTTCGAGGCTGCCTGATCGGTACGGGATTCCCCTTCCGGCAAGACAGCCCCAGCCTCGACGATTACTTGGCAATGCTCGCAGCCGTAATCAAGACAACCGCCGGCGTACGGCGGCCTGGCGCTGCGGCCCTGGACCTCTGCTACGTGGCGGCCGGGCGCCTTGATGGTTTCTGGGAGCTTGGCTTGAACACCTGGGACGTCGCCGCCGGCAGTCTGATCATTCGAGAGGCCGGCGGGCGAATCAGTGACTTCAGGGGCACGGAAGACTATCTACAGAGCGGCAATGTGGTTGCCGGCAACCCAAAGATTTACGCTGCCCTCTCCAAGCTGTTGGCGCCTCACGCCAAGGCTTTGGTCTAACAACCGGCAGCCACTAGGGCATATCGTCCACTTCTTCGGGCTTCGGCGGCAACAGGTCCATCCGCGATGCGCCCAACACCAGCGCAACGGCCGCGGCCACGTAGATCGACGAGTAGGTACCAACGAGGATGCCGATGATCAACGCAATCGCAAAGGCATTGACGGCTTCGCCGCCCAGCACATACAACGCGATCAACACAAGCAACGTGGTAATACCCGTGATCAAAGTCCGCGCCAACATCTGGTTGATGGACAGATTCATGATCTCTTCGGGCGTACCCGTACGCAGATTGCGGAAATTCTCGCGAATTCTGTCGAACGCGACAATGGTGTCATTCAGCGAGTAACCGATGACGGCTAGAACCGCGGCAAGCACCGAAAGATCGAACGGCCATTGGAAAATCGCGAAGGTGCCCACTGTAAAAACCACATCATGGACTAAAGCCACAATCGCGCCGACGGCATAGCGCCACTGAAATCGCAGCACGACATAGCCGAAAATGAGAACGAGCGCGAACAACATGGCCAAGCCGCCCTGCTCAGTCAACTCCTCTCCCACCTGCGGTCCGACGAATTCCACCCGCCGAATCTGGGCCGAACTATCGACGTTGCGCAACGTGCCAATAAGCTGATCGGAAACCTGCGCACCGGTTTGAGTATCGTCCGGTGGCGGCAGGCGCACGAGCACATCGCTGCTCGCTCCAAAGTTCTGAACCTGCGCCTTGTCGAACCCATCGTCCCCCAAGGCGGTACGAATCTTGGCTAAGTCGGCTTGGCCGTCATAACCCACTTCGACCAGCACACCCCCGGTGAAGTCGATACCGAAATTCAACCCGCGTGCGGCGATTGCAACGAGGCAAGCCAAGATTAGAATCGCAGAAAGCGCAGCGGCGCCACGGCGCCGGCCCATGAAATTGAAGCTGGGGACTCGATCAAGCAGTTGCATTGCTAGTCCTCCCGCCGATGGAAAGGGACTGCACTGAGCGCTGGCCGTATATCAAGTTGACAACCGCTCGGGTCCCTACAATGGCCGTGAACATCGAGGTGGCCACCCCCAAACTCAAGACGACCGCGAACCCCTTGATCGGCCCCGTACCGAACAGCCACAGCACCAGTGCTGCGATGAATGTCGTGATGTTGGCGTCGGCAATCGTCGAGAAAGCCTTCTCATAGCCCGCTTTGATGCTGGCTTGGGGGGTCGAACCATTGCGTATCTCCTCACGTATCCGCTCGAAGATGAGGACGTTGGCGTCGACGGCCATACCCACCGTCAACACGATTCCCGCAATACCCGGTAATGTCAGAGACGCCTGGATAACGGACAAGAGCGCAACCAATAAAATCAGGTTCACGAACAACGCCAGATTAGCGACCAACCCAAAGACGCGGTAATAAATCGCCATGAACAAGACCACCGCGAGAAAACCGACAACGATAGCGAGGCGGCCCATTTCGACGTTGTCGCGGCCCAGGGTCGGCCCGATGGTACGTTCTTCCACCTGATACATGGGTGCCGCCAATGCGCCTGCGCGCAATAACAACGCCAAGTCTTGGGATTCGAAGGGTGTGAGCCCCGTAATCTGAAAGCGCGACGAAAACACGCCCTGGATCGTCGCCACGCTGATCACCGTTTCCTTGCGATCGGTGATCACGACTTCCTCACCGTTGCGTTCGACGACCTTTGGATTCTGTTCGATGAACAGCACGGCCATGGGCCGCCCCAGGTTGGCGCTCGTGGCGTCGAGCATCCGATCGGCACCGCGGCCATTCAGGTTCACGAACACCGCCGGTTGGCCCTGGGAATAGCCGCTCGTGGCATCGGTAAGATGATCGCCGGACGCGATCACGTCGCGTTTGAGTAATACCGGTGTGCCGTTCCTCTCGTAACGCAGCAAAGAACCGAGGGGTGCGCGGCCTCGCCTATCCGCCTCGAAGGCATCCCCCTCCGCATCCACTAGACGGAATTCGACGGTGGCTGTGGAGTTGATGATGCGTTTGATGCCCGCCGAGTCTTGGACTCCGGGTAGCTGCACGACAATGCGACTCAATCCCTGGCGTTGCACGACCGGCTCCGCCACATTCAACTCATCCACGCGGCGACGCAATGTCACGATGTTCTGCTGAATCGCGAAGTCTTGGCGGGCTTTTATTTGAGCGTCGGTAAGTTGCAGGGTAAACACAGGCTGGCCGCCCACCGTCGACTCGCGCACCGCGATGGTGTCATCGACACTGTTGACGTCGTTAATGATGCGCTCGGCGGCATCCCGATCCTCCAGATTTGCGATAACCACTCGGATTACGCCATCGGCGACGGTTACGGTACGTGAAATCCGCGCTTCACGGAGCTCGTCCTGGAGATCTTTCGCGTAGCGCTCCAGGTATTGGTTGATACCCGTTTGCAAATCGACCTCGAAGAGAAAGTGCACTCCGCCACGCAAATCGAGGCCGAGACTCATCGGCTTGAAACGCAGCGCCCTCAACCAGCCCGGCGTCCGCGGCGCCAAAGTAACCGCAACCACGTAGCTGTCATCGTCGAGCAACTCGCCGACGACTTCTGCGCCCTTGATTTGGGATTCCACATCAGAGAAGCGCACCAACACGCGGTTATCGCCACTCTCGGGTGGTTGGTGCTCGACTCCGGCCTGATCCAGCGCGGCACCGATGCCCCCCACGGCAAGCTCTTCAACGGCTTCGCCATCCGTGCGACTGATCTGTAATGCGGGGTCATCGCCGTAGATGTTGGGCAGTGCCAACAAGCAGCCGGTGATGACCACGAAAAGCACCAACAGATTGGTGCCCAGTGAATACTGGTTCATGCTATTAACCTGGGTTGACTAGCGCCTCAATCGGCGTTCTTGATCGTGCCCTTGGGCAACACAGAGCCAATAGTATGGCGTTGAATTCTCAACACGACCCCATCAGCAACCTCTACACTCACAAACTGTTCACCGACTGCCGTCACCTTGGCCAACACCCCTCCTGCAGTGACCACCTCATCGCCAGCCTGAATGGCTTCCACCATCGCCCGATGTTCCTTCTGCCGCTTCTGTTGTGGCCGAATCAGCAAGAAATAAAACACGACGAAAATGAGGATTAACGGCAGAAAAGTCAGCAGCGGATCTCCCTGGCCTGATCCGGCCTGGGCCCAAGCTGAACTGATAATAAAATCCATACGGCGCTATCCGGTTGAAAAACGGCCGGTATTATGACATAGCCACCCGAGAATGCACCGCCGAGGCCAGGTATCCCGCCGCGAACTCGCTAAACCGCCCCGCGGCAATGGCGCTCGCCATCTGGGCCATGAGGCGGTGGTAGAAAGTCAGGTTATGGAGGGTGGCGAGACGTGCTCCCAAGATCTCCTTGCAGTCGTGGAGATGGCGCAAATAAGCCAAGCTGTAGTGCTGGCACAGGTCGCAGGGGCACTCCGGGTCCACGGGACCAACGTCATCCCGATATTTGGCGTTGCGAATATTTAGCGTGCCGCGGCTGGTAAACAGCTGCCCATTGCGAGCGTGCCGCGTCGGAATCACGCAATCAAACATATCCATGCCGGCCGCGACTGCCAATACCAGATCCCGCGGAGTGCCGACGCCCATGAGGTAACGCGGCCTGTCCGCGGGTAGCGCGTCCTTGAGGGCATCCATGACCTGGAGCCGCTCTGCTTCGGGCTCGCCCACCGACAATCCACCGACGGCATAGCCCTCGAAGCCGATATTCATTAGGCCAGCCAGCGATTCCCGCCGCAGCTCGGGGTACATCCCGCCCTGCACGATCCCGAACAGAGCCGCCTCGCCCGCCCCTTGCTGCAGGCGCAGGAAGGCCCGCCGGCTGCGCGCCGCCCAGTCCAAAGATAGCCGCATGGACTCCGCGGCCTCCGCCTCGCTGACCGGATAGTCCGTGCACTCGTCGAAAACCATGCTGATATCCGCATCGAGCGCATGTTGAATTTCGATGGAGCCCTCCGGAGTCAACCGCACCCGGTCGCCGTTAACGGGAGAACGGAAGCTGACGCCGTCCCTGTCCAGCCGCCGCAGAGACTTGAGACTCCACACCTGGAAGCCGCCCGAATCCGTCAGTATCGGGCGCTGCCAATGCATGAATTCATGTAGCCCGCCGTGCGCGCGGATGATGTCCATGCCCGGTCGCAACATCAGGTGAAACGCGTTACCCAGAATAATCTGGCTACCCGTCGTTTCGAGCTCGCCCACCGTGAGGCCCTTGACACTGCCGTAGGTACCGACCGGCATGAAGGCGGGCGTGGCGACATCGCCGCGCGCGAACCGAATTCGCCCGCGACGCGCCTGCCCATCGGTGGCGACTACTTCGAATTTCATGAACTTACTGCATCAGCCATTGAATCAGTGATAAACATCGCATCCCCGTAGCTAAAGAACCGGTACCCCGTCTCGACCGCATGGGCATAGGCAGCGAGTACCCGGTCCCGGCCCGCGAACGCAGCAACTAACATTAATAAGGACGATTCCGGCAGATGGAAATTAGTCAACATAGCGTCAACCACCTTGAATCGGTACCCCGGGTAAATAAACAAGTCGGTCTCGCCGCTGTATGGCCTGACCACATTACCGTCGGCCGCCGCCTCCAGGGCACGGACGCTCGTGGTGCCAACGGCTATCACCCGGCCGCCCCGAGCCCGGGCCGCGCTTACCGCCGCACAGGCATTGTCATCCACTTGCAGCCATTCTCTGTGCAGCCGATGGGACTCGATTTGGACCTCCGCCGGGACCGGCGCGAACGTTCCCGCACCCACATGCAGCGTCACGTAGGCAGCACTGATTCCGCGTTGACGCAACGTCTGCAGAAGCGGCTCGTCGAAATGCAAACCGGCCGTCGGGGCCGCAACTGCACCGGGTTTGCGGGCAAATACGGTTTGGTAGCGATGCACATCCGCGGCATCCGGGGACCGCTCGATGTAGGGCGGTAACGGCACTTCGCCGTGACGCTCGAGATAGTCCGCCACGGCGACCCCCGCGGTTAGCTCGAAGAATCGGCCTTCGCGACGAGCCACCTTGAAATCCACTCCGCCCGCCAGATGCAACGTCGTGCCGACCCGGGGTGCGCGGCTGGCCCTGACCTGGGCAAGAACACGCTGTGTGTCGAGTAAGCGCTCGACTAACACTTCGACTTGGCCGCCGCTGGCCTTGGCCCCGTGAACCCGCGCACTGATCACGCGGGTGTCGTTGAAGACGACTAAATCCCCTTCCCGCAGCCATTCCACCAAGCGGGGGATCGTCGCATCAACGACGCGGCCATCGCTGCGATCTAAGACCAACAAGCGGCTGTCGGTGCGATTGGCTGGCGGCGCCTGGGCAATTTGCTCAGGCGGTAGCTGGAACCCGAAGTCGCTGCGCCGCATGGGCCGCGATTCTAGCCCGGAATCCCCTGGGCCCAAAGGAACGGCAGC
>JAHEKG010000183.1 GCA_024638475.1 Rhodospirillales bacterium
CTCAATGATTGGTCCGCTTCTGGCAGTTAGCTGGCCCTTACGTGTTTAATCTAGACTGCGTCTACGGGGTCTGCTTCCGATCCAAAGCGGACATCGATCGACATAACTCGTATTGCAATTTCAAAAACGCCATGCCAAGGCCGCACCGATACGCGTAACTGAATCGCTGGTGAGTCGCACTTGACTATCATCCAACAACGTTACGTCGTATCGATTGTGAAATTGCCGCCCGACGCTGGCCGTAACGGTAAAATACTCATGTACCTGCCAGTGGAAGGCCCACTCAACCAGTGCCGCCTCGTAGACTAATTGGGACCGTTTTTCCATGTCCTCATTCTTGACATGCCACTCATTGCCATCAGGAGCAATCCGCAACGACGAATTGATATTCTTTGAGAGTTGGTAGGTCAATCGAGTCGTTGGAAAACCCAATTCAATCGTCCAATCGGCATGAGGTTGCCAAACAATGCTGATCGAAGGATAAATTTCATAGCTACCGAACCGGCTGTCGCCACACACACCGTATCGAAGCGTCGTCCGGTCGGACAGATTCCTGCTCCAGTCCAAAGCTGCTAATAATTTAAACGCATCTGCGGTGTACTCGCCGGGATCATTCATGATATTGGAAGAAACTGATAACGCAGGCGCGATGCTGAAGCGAAAACTCTTGCCGACAGACTTAATTTGGTTGTGTAGAGGGAAAAACAACGTATGTAAATGACCGTTCGTCTGCAGTTCGATTGGATCGATAGACAAGATGTCATAGCGATGCCCGACTCCGAACGCCCAGGATTCGTTCAATTTGAATAGTAAGTCGAAATTGTAATTTTGCTGGTTGGTCTGGCCGATCCCGCTCGCAATAGCAGCCTCATCGTGATTGTAATAAGCGATCGACAGATACGAGTATTCAGTCGGTTGTTGGCAAATATCAACGCTGGCTAGACTGCTCGACAAGCACAATAGAGAGATGCACAGGCCAGCGGGACAATCGCGAGCCAGCTGCCAGAGTATTCTCAACATCGCATCGTGCATCATGGGTTGCCGCAGAAAGGGCGATCGACTAATAATAGAACTTGCCGACTCATGACATTACATAAAAAAAGTGGTTTCGGCGTGGTAATTGGGAAGGAAAATACGGCAGTTGAGCTGCACCCGTCATGTCCGCTCCTGGCCAAAAGCGGACCTTCGGCAGCGTGATCTAGACTAAGTCTATGAGTTTGGCGGCATTCGCGAACCCGGGTGGGGCGTTTGATTCAAACGTGTCCGCGATACACTGTGATGATCGCAAAACCGGGCTTTCATCGATCCCAAGGAGGCCGCAGCATGGCTACTGTTCTAATAACGGGGGCGAACCGGGGCATAGGGCTCGAATTTACGCGGCAATACGCCAGCGACGGTTGGACGGTTATCGCATGCTGCCGTGACCTCGGCGGTGATGGGGCTGCGGAGTTACGTGACATCGCGGCCAAATCGGCAGATAGGGTCCATCTGGAAACAATGGACATGCTCGATCACGACTCCATCGATGCTGTCGCCGCCAAATATCGGGGTACGCCCGTCGATGTGCTGATCAATAACGCCGGGATCATCGGGCCGACCCCGATTCTGGAGCATGTGGACAAACAGCATTTTGGCACCATTGATTACGATGTCTGGGATGCCGTTATTCGTACCAATACCTTTGCGCCCGTTAAGCTGGCCGAAGCGTTTGTTGAAAACGTCGCTGCCGGCACGGAGAAGAAGATCATCACTCTATCCAGCACGGTCGGTTCTTTTCAGGAAAGCCTTATTCCGGCATTTTGCTACTGCACCTCGAAGACGGCGGTGACCAAGGCAGTGCAACTCTTATCCGAGGTCTTGCGAGATCGGAGCATCATTGCCGTCGCAGTGTGTCCCGGCCATGTGAAAACCCGCATGGGCGCGCATGGCGGCACCGTCGAAATACCCGACAGTGTGAGCGGCATGCGCGGTCTGATTGCTGGGTTTACCATGGCTGACACCGGCACCTTTCGCCGCTACAACGGCGATACCGTCGCCTGGTAGGGTTAGCGCAGGGGTCGTCTCCTAGCCAGCCGTTTGCGCCAACACCTCGCAGGGTTCGCACTCGACGGGCTCGAGCGAGGCGGCGGCCGCTTGTAGCAGCTTATCGACTTCGCTGCGTGACGGCGCCCGTTCATTGGCGGCGGGTAGCCGGGGCGTTAATCCCAGCGCGACGGTCATCTCCGTGAACTTGTAACCGCTGCGCATGCCGTCGATGACGGGCACGGCACAGCGTGCCGCGACCAACGGCGCGATGGGCGCCATGCAGGTGCAGCCGAGGACGATGGCGTCGCAGCCGTCCTCGGTGGCGGCACGTTCGCATTCGGCGACGACGCGATCGATGATGCCGCTGCGTTGCGACTTCATGTCCCCCACGTATTCGTCTCTGTCGTCGAGTTCCGCGTCGGCGGTGACGAAACGTATCGACGCGCAGCGGTCGGTGAGCCGGTAGTCGTTCAACACTTCTGTGTAGAGAAACTTCAATGCCGGTGGCCAGATCGTGACGATGGAGAAGCGCGGGCCGAGGGTGGTCGCCAGCAGCATCGCGGCCTCGCCGGCGCCGATGATGGGGATGTTCAACTGGGTTCGCGCCTGTAGCAGGCCGTAGTCGCCGATGGTATTGATGAACGCCCCGGCGTAGCCCTCGTCTTCGGCCCGGTAGCCGGCATCCAGGTATTCGAGGACGTTGATCTCGCGGTGCTCGGGGGTGCCGGGAAACACACCGAGCCGGTTGGGAATGAGCCCCGGTTCGAAACCCTCGCCGACGATTTCGGCGATGGGCGCCGGCACGTCGGCCTTGCCGTCGTAGCCTCTGCCGGTCCCCAGTATGGCGATTCTTTTCATTGGCCGCTCCCGCTGTTGAGCGCCCATTCTACCAGTTCGCGCCGCGGCCTAGGCGTCGGCCATGACCGTCCAGGTGAAGCCGTCGGGGGCCACGAACGTAAACGCCGGCGCGCCGAATTCGTCGGCGCGAATGGCCGTGACTTGGCTGGCGGCCGAGGCGGCGACGCGCGCGTGCATGGCCTCGACATCGCCGACGCGAACCGAATACAGCGAATAGCCTAGATTGCCCGGTTGGGCGCGGGCCATGCGGTCGTCGGCCGGTTGGGTGGAGCGGACGATGAAACAGCGCAGGCGCCCCGGCAGGTGTTCCGCCGGGTCGTCGCCGGCTTCCGGGTCGTCGAAATCCACTTCCGAAAAGGTTTCGTCCGGCGTGAGGTGGAACATATCGCTGGGCATGTAGCCGGGTTCGTAGGAGATATCGACCTGGTGGTAGCGCTTGAAACCGATCACGTCCTCGTAGAAATCGAAGATGCCGATGTCGTCGCCTTGCACCACCACCGCCATGTGACAGCCTTCGCTGAGCCTTAACGGGCAGGCCGTATTAATTGTGCCGTACTTCGGCACGGCAAAATTCATCCGCGTCATGGCGACCAACTGCGCCTCGGGCTGAAACAGCAACACATCGCCCGATGCGGCAAGGGGTTCGCGGAACGGGCGCTTGTCCGCGATCTTCTTGCCCAGGTCGAAGTTGTAATGCGGGCCGACCAAATGAATGGGTTTGCCCTGCCTTCGTAAGATCTCGCCGTGCACGTAGGCATTCGCAATGTCGTCCGTGCGATGCACGGACCAGCGGCAGCCATGGGTGCGCAGCGGCGCCATCTGCAAACCCGGCCCCGTGGGGCGTTGCCACTGCATGAGGCGGATCAGTCCGGCCGTGGCGTCTTGGTGGAGGAGGCGAAGGCTTTTTACCTCCGAGTCGACCCCATACAAGGCGCGGGACTCGGCCGCCGTCAGGCCGCCCTCGGGGCCGCGCCGATAACCGCAGGCCGCCCAAAACTCGGCCGCCGCGTCCAGGTCGGTCACCCCGACCCCGATGTCAAAAATCCCGCCGATGAGGCCGGCCTTGCTCGTATTCATCCTGGTCCTATTGCGTTGGCAGGTTGGGTCGCCGTTGCTGAAAACAACTCAGGTAAACTTAGCATCCGCAAGCTTTAGCCGCCATTGCAACAAGAGACACAACTTAAGCACATGACGTTTCCGGTAGTTCACTCGACGCTCGACCCCAACGCGCTCACCAAGGAAATCGAGGCGCGCTATGCACTGGGCGGCCCCGTGCGCTGCCAACTGATCAGCCGCGCCAACAACGATTTCTACCAGGTGGAGGCGGGCGGCGAGCGTTATGCGCTGCGGGTGGCGAAGGCGGACTTTCGCAATAATGACGAATATGCCTTCGAGGCAGAGTACGTGAGCCACCTCCACGGCAAGGGCTGCAACGTGCCTGCCCCGGTGCCGGCCGAGGATGGCAGCTTGTTCTTCGAGGTGGCGGCGCCGGAAGGGACGCGGGCGATTACCTTGATGCGCTGGGTGGGTGGCGAGGCCTTTACGCAAGCACTTTCCGCCGCCGATGCGCACGACATGGGGGCGGAACTCGGCCGCCTGCACAATGCCGGCCTCGATTTCGAGTCGGCGGCCTCCCGGGAGCTTGCCATGGCCGAGATGTTGGCCGAATTCATGCCGGAATTGCTGACGATGCTGGCCGGCGATGCGGCACAGCGGGATTTCTATGCGCGCGCGACCGCGCGCGTGCAGGCGGCCTTGGCAGAAGCGTCATCCGCGTCGCTACCGCGTGGCCCCGTGCACGGCGACTATCAATTCGCGAACGTGATGCGCACCGCCGACGGCGGGATTGCGATTCTCGACTTCGACACCTGCGGTGTCGGCCATCTGGTGACGGACCTGTTGACCTTCGTGTGGCGCAGCGACATGGAAATTCGTGACGCCAACATCAATGATGCGTTTGTCGCCGGTTACGAAACGGTGCGGCCACTGTCGCCGGCGGAGAAAAAATTCTATCCCGTGTTCCGGGTGGCCCGGGACCTGTACATGTCGGCGACGTTTGCCGTGCTCATCAACCGCGTCGGCCCGGTGCCGGGTTTCGACGGGGACTTCGCACCCTTCACGGCACTGGCGCGGCAACATCTCGCCACCGCCGAATTGGATTAGTGCCTTTCGTTCAAGCCGCTGACGGTTCCCCTTTGTAGATGATCTTCTCCCAGGGCCCGTCATGCCATTCGAGCACCGTGCCGCCCGCCGTCGAGTGCAGATCAAAGCCGTGCACCCCGTAGGCGGGGTTCCAGAGAAACCAGCCCGGCTTAAGAATGCGAATCCGGTCCGGCGCGATGTCGCCGCTGAGGCAAAAGATCTCCTCCTGGCAAGGGTGATACTCCGGGCCGGGGCTGGTCCAGTTCGGCGGTACCTTGAGGAAACTAAAGGTGGCGCCGCTTGCCGGGTCTTTCCACAGGGTCCAGCCGCCCATGTTGGCCGGCCGGCCGTCGTTACTGTTGCGGGTTTCGAATTCCGCCGCGACATCGTCGATGACGATGGCATACGGTTGTGTGGCCTCGTTACCGGCCGGTTCGAATCCGGGCGGGCCGTCGCACACGAGGACGAATTCCGCGCCGTCGGTAGCGCCGAAGCTGGGCATGACGCCGCCGGCGGCAAAGTTGAAGTAGGCGTTTTGCTTCAGCGGGCGATCGCCGAGGCGTAGTTCGCCGGAGAGTACGTAGCCTTGCAGCCGCGAGGCAAGCTTTAGGGGCCCGCCGCTGTCCCAGCCCGCGGGTGCATTCACGACGGCGCTGCGCAGGCTGCCGTCGTCGAGGCGCCGCAGGTGTCGCAGCCGCAAACCCGCAGGCAGGCCGGGCGGGCGAAACGGTACCCACAGCATCGTTGCGCTGTCGAAGCACACGGATACATCCATGCGAATTTGCGGTTCAGCCTGCACGGCAAATGCTTCGCGGCTGGAGAAGCCGGCGACGGCCGCGGCACTCGCGGTGGCGCCGAGCAGGGCGCGTCGATTCATCGGTTTCACGATCGGCCTCCGGTGTCGGGTTAGGCATTGCGTTGGTGCCAGGCGGCGAGCAGCTCGGCTTCCCGCTCGGGGGACAAGCCAATCCGCAAATTGGCTTGGCGTTCGGCGGGCAGGCTGGCAAACCAAGCCAAGGTGTCGAGGGCGGTGACGCTGAGGGGGCGAAACCGCAGACCGTTGGCGACGGCCTTCGCGTTCGTGACCACGGGTGCGCCTGCCGGATCGGGCACGGGGATGCGCAAGGGCAGGTCTTCCCATTCACTCACCCCGTGCTCGCGCAGGAACGCGGATTCCACCCAGGTAAACCGCACGGCGGCGGTGGTCAGTGCCTGCAGCCCGTGGAGGAACTCGGCCATGGACAGCCGTTGCTCCGGCCCCGCGACATTGAAGATGCCGCCGATGCGCTGTTCCGCGACGTGGCTGACGAACGCGCCGAGATCGCGGGCGTCGACGTACTGCACGGGCAGGCGCGGATCGCCCGGCGCCAACACCTCGCCGCCTTTGTTAACCCGCAGCGGCCAGTAGGTAAAGCGGTCGCTCTCGTCGCCCGGGCCGACGATAAAGGTCGGGCGCAGAATCGTGTGCCGCCCCGGGAACACTTCCGCGACCACCTGCTCACAAAGCACTTTCAGTTGGCCGTAGTACTTCGCGATGTCTTCCGACGCCGGGTCTTCGACGGTTTGCAACGCGCTGGTTTCGTCAAAGCCTTGCGCCTGTGTCACGGGCGTCACGGCTTGGCCGCGGCCGCCGATGTCGAAGGGATACACCCCGGTCGTCGAAATAAACACGTAATGCCCGACGCGGTCTGCCAATAATTCGGCCGAATCGCGAACGAGGCGGGGCAGGTAGCCCGAATTGTCGACGACCACGTCCCACTCGCGATCCTCGAGCACGGCGAGGCCACCGTCGCGATCGCCAATCAGCGTTTCGACGTCCGGGAACAAGTCGTCGTTGCGCTTGCCGCGATTGAACAAGGTGAGGGTGTGGCCGCGTTCGAGCGCATGCCGCACCATGTGTGGGCCGATGAAGCCGGTGCCGCCGAGGATGAGAATACGCAAGGGTTTGGCGGCGGTTTTGCCCGCCTCATCGGCGGCGGCCACGCGATTTAGCCCTGCGAAAGCGGCAATTTGCAGCAGCTCGCGGCGATCGATGGACATCGGGTCATCATCCGTAACACGTTGCAGCCATGATAACCCCGTCGGCTGTTCGTGGGCCATAAAAACTA
>JAHEKG010000184.1 GCA_024638475.1 Rhodospirillales bacterium
CAAATATTGCGAAGGCTAGACAAAACAAGGCCATCAAGGCTTCCTGGGCGTGAGTGATGAAGCCGTCCCAACTTTGCGGTAACCAGTTATCGGCGAAACGCGGCCGCAGATGACTGCCGTGGGCCGAGGCGAGGCCGAACCCCAGCATGACGACGACTATGTTGCTGTAGACGCCGACCTGGCGGGCCCACAGTAAACCACTGCCCGTGATCTCCCTGACAACCACGTCGCCAAATACCACGACAACCATCACGCTGAATGCGATGAAAGTCAGGACGCCCTCGACGCGTTCGATCATCTTCAAGATGTATTCAGCAGCTTTCATGTCAGCGCAAATCGAGTTGTTTAATGGTTGGCATGAGCCAAGTAATAATCGCCGCGGAAACGATGTGCATCAACGATACCAAAAGGAAAATCGTTGCATACATACCGGCCTCCGCCAATATTCCAGCCAGAAACGTGAAACACATGCCGCCGAGGCTGCCGGCCGCGCCAAACATGCCCCATACCTTCCCGACATCGCGAGCGGGAAAAAGGTCGGCCGGCACCGTGAAATGCGCCGCCACCTTGAATTGGATAAAGAACAGGGACCCACAGATCAGCGCTATCGCGACCATGGGTGAGTCAACGCTGACCGCCGGCAACGCCAACGGCACGAGCAGTGCCCCGACCCAAATGACCCATTTGCGGGCGGCATTTAAACTCAGCCCCCGATCCATGAGCCGTTTACTGACCCAGCCCCCCGCAAAGCTGCCAAGGTCGGCGCCGAGGTAGGGGATCCAGGCAAACAACGCGATATCTTTGATATCGAAATCGCGTTCCGTAAACAGGTAGGTGGGCAAGAAGAAGACGAAAAAATAAAACGCGCCATCGGCGACGAAACGACTCGCGAGCAGCGCCCACACGACCGGTCGCCGCAGCAAATTCCACGTTGACAGTCCCGGCGTGTCGGGTGCGGCCTCATCGCGGCCCTGTAAGATATGCTCGCGCTCCTGAGCGCCCAACCGACGCGATTCCTCTGGCCTGTCGAACAGCAGCCACCAGGCGACTAGCCAGATAAACCCCAGGGCCCCTGTCACTAGGAACGCAAATGGCCAACCGCCGAGTAGAATCAATCCGCCGACCAACGGCGGCGCGAGTACGGAGCCTAGACCCGGCCCGATGGTTACGATGCCGACGGCGAGGCTGCGCTCAGACCGCGGAAACCATTCGGCAACCGCTTTCAGCGCGGCAGGAAAATTCGCCGCTTCGCCGATTCCGAGCAGTACGCGAAAGCTGAATAAGGTAGCGAAACCCCGAGTGACAGCGTGGAGCATCCCCGCGATGCTCCAGACCACCACGGCGAGGGTAAACGCTCGTTTGGTGCCGATTCGATCGATTAGCGGACCGACGAGCATCTGGCCAATCGCATACGCCAATAGGAAGGCGGACGTAATTACCCCGTACTGGGTGAGATCCAGGGACAAATCTTCGAGAATCAGCGGCGCCGCTACTGACAGTGCAATCCGGTCGATATAATTGATCGTGGTGATGAGGCACAGCATCACGGCAATCACCCAGCGGTATTGCCACCAAGTTGGCTTGGTCGCGCTGTTCACCGTCTGCACAACGTCGAACCCCCTCACCCACGAAGCACAAGCGCCGCATTATGCGGGATTTGTCCGCCTAATGTATGCATATGGTCAGCCCATGCTGGCTATAATCACGACTCGCAATAGCGTAGAGGACAGTTCAGCTCGCATGAAGCGCCAGCAACTCCTTGCCCGGCTCAGGGATCTAGTCATCCTCCTGCTGGCGGTGACCACCGCCCTGTTCTTTATGCTGCGGCTGGCCGGCGACCCGGCCATGGTACTGGCCGGCGCCGACGCCACCCCCGAGCAGCTCGCCGCACTACGGGCACAATATGGGCTGGACCGGCCGCTCGCCATCCAATTCTTCATGTATTTGTGGAGCCTGTTGCAATTCGATTTCGGCGCGTCGCTGGCCTCCGGCGTACCGGCCATGGAAAAGGTAATGGACATGCTGCCGGCGACCCTCAAGTTGTCCGGATTAGCCATGGGCTTCACGATCGTGTGCGCCATTCCTCTTGGCGGCTGGTTGGGCGCCCGCCCGGAGACTCCGGCGCGGCGAATCGTCGCGGCCATCGTGTTTGTGCTTCAGGGCACACCCGGTTTCGTGGTCGGTCTGATCATGATTCAGATTTTCGCCGTAGACCTTGGCTGGCTCCCCTCCATGGGCCATGAGGAAGTCAGCACATGGATTCTGCCGACCGTTTCACTGGGCGCGTTCTTGATTCCGAAGCTGACTCGGGTCGTCGCCACCAACATCAACGAGTCGCTCCAGGAGGATTACATCAGAACGGCCCGCGCTAGCGGAGCTTCTGAGTTCGAGGTCCTATGGAGCTACGCGCTGCCCAATGCAATGTTGGGCACGACCGCGCTGATCGGCACGATGTTCGCATTCCTGGTGTCCGGGGCTGTCGTCACGGAAATTATTTTTTCCTGGCCGGGCATCGGCTGGTTGTTGATCGAGTCGACTCAGAATCTCGACTTCCCGGTCGTGCAAGCGATTGCCCTGGTCATCACCGTGCTCGTGTTTACGATCAACACGTTGGCCGATCTGCTGTTCGGTCTGCTCGACCCGCGCATACGGGTGCGGACATGAACCGGGCGTTATCGCGTTTCGTACCCCGGTTTGAGCTTGCCTTAGGCGGCTTGTTAGTCGGTGCACTCGCGTTACTCGGCGTCGCCGGGAAAGCGTGGGTGGGCCTAGACCCGATGGAGGGCAACCTGATGGCCCGGTTCACGCCCCCCGACGCGGCCAATTTACTGGGCACCGATAATTTAGGCCGCGACCTGTTCGCGCGGGTGCTAGCGGGGCTGCGCTGGTCCTTGAGCGCGGCGCTGTTGGCGACCAGCGCCGCCGCCATCATCGGCACGAGTCTCGGACTGTTGGCGGCCGAGACAGAAGGCTGGCTACGACGCTTGGTACTCGGCAGCATCGATCTGGTGTTGGCATTTCCCGGCCTCGTCGCGGCCATCGTCGTCATCGCCGTCGTCGGACAGGGATTTTGGCCCCTCGTATTGACGCTGGGGCTCTTGAGTTGGCCCGTGTTCGCGCGGGTGGTGTACGCCGAAAGCTTGAAACTCCTCGCCCAAAACTACGTCCTCGCGGCCCGCCTGAGTGGCGCCGGCTCTGCGGCGGTTTTGATCGGTCATTTGCTGCCGGCACTCAAGGGCACGCTGGCGGTGATGCTGGCGTTTCATTTCGCCGATATGTTGATCGCCGAGAGTGCGCTGTCGTTCTTAGGGCTGGCAGCCCCTCTCGGTGAACCCACCTGGGGCAACATGCTGGCGGAAAGCCGGCCACATCTATTCCGGGCACCGTGGATGCTGTTCGTCCCGGCGGGGGCTATCGTGCTCGTCGTCGTCGCCGCCAATCTCGTCGGCGATGGTTTGGCCCGTACCGTCGATCCGAGCGGACAGACCTCTCTTAAATAACTTTATAAATTAATTAGTTAAAAACTTTTCCTAAAAACTTATTTAGGTGAAGCGCCGGTCCGCAAGAAGCCATCGATTCCCTCCGCCTTGGCGTTCAAGCCGTCAGCGCTTGCCGCCGAAGCGCACTTCCAAGCGACACCATCCGCAATGAGTTCCGCGCCCAAATCCACCGTGACATGCAGCGGGTCGCCGAGATCCGCCATCACCAGGGTACGCTGACCCACCAACGGTAAGCGTTCCCGGTCCTCGTGCCGGAATGCCGCCCGGTAGCCAAGATGGTAGGTCCAAAGGGCCTTTAACACGTCTACCGCGGTGACATGCAGGAGCTGCTCACCGGACATGTCCGCCTGACGAAGGTGTTCTTTGTCGCGCCTGAAGTAAGGGAAATAGACGGCTTGGTCACGGACGAAGTGCCACGCCCAATTGAATTGGCTGCCGATGATGTCCGGCGTCACGGCGGGTGCATAGTCCGCCAATACGGCCGCCTTTTCCTCGGCATCGAACAAGGCGACGCCATCCAGCACGAGTCGCCGAATGCGGTTAGGCGCCAATATGGCAAGCTCAACGGCAATATGGGCGCCCGTATGGCTACCGTATAGATCGACCTGCTCCAACCCCAGCGCGTCGAGCATCTCCAGCATCGTCGCCGCATAGTCGCTGGCTTCCGGGATCTCCTGTGTGGGCGCGGCGGAATCGCCGAACCCCAGCGTGTCCGGCGCGAAACATCGTCGGCCGGCGGCCAGTTGCACAAGCAACGGCACCAGCATCAATGACGATGCCGGTGAAGCATGCAACATCAGCAGTGGCGGCTCACTGCCCGTCGGATCGGCGCGGCTCACCCGCAGGTGAACCTGTCCAGGGGTTAGGTCGACAAAACGCCGTTCAATGGCCTGGTGGTGCCAGGGACTGGGATGATGGGTCGACATTCGCTTTCCAGGAGTTGCGGGAACCACCCGGGATGGCCTAGTGTCCGGGCTTGGCGATGAAATGCAACCCGGAGAGAACCGTTGATTACCTTTTATTCCGTTAACACGGCAAACGGCCAGAAGGCGGCTATCGCACTAGAGGAAGCCGAGCTGGCCTACGAAATGAAACCGATCGACCTGAAAAAAGGCGAGCACCTGAGCGCGGAGTTCTTGGCCGTCAATCCCGTCGGCCGGGCACCCGTCATCGCCGATGACTCGGAGGATCTCGTGCTCTATGGCACGTTCCCGATTGCCATCTACGCCGCGGAGCGGAGTAACACCATGCTGCCCCCCTCCGGCAACGCACGCGCGCGGGCTTTTGAGCGCGCGGCATTCGTGGCTTCGGACGTCGGGCCCGCTTTTACGGGGCAGTTCGTTTTCGGAACGATTTTTAAGGAGAGATTACCCTCGGTCATCGAGCACTACGACCAACTCGTGCATCGAATGGTCGGCGTGATGGACCAATACCTCGGCGAAACGGAATACTTGGCGGGTGACGAATACACCATTGCCGACGTGCTCGGCTACCCGGTTGCCGCCACCTCGCTAGCGCGGCTTCCCGGTGCACTGGAACGGTACGGGAACATCCGGCGATGGTGCGACACCATCGGCCAAAGACCGGCGGTCGTGCGCGGCATGGCCGCCTGTTCTTAGGGGCTAACCGGCGCTCGCATGCACGCCCGGAGTCCAACCGTGCTGTGACAAATGCTGCTCCGCAAATTGGAGCGGCGATGCCTCGAGTTCCGTTGCGAGCGTGTGGTTCCAGCGATTGAGAAAGGCGAACAAACACAGAACGGCGACGATTTCCAACGCCTGTTCGTTGGTGTAGTGCCTTTTTAGTTCCTCGAATTCCTCGTCGGTTACCGCATTCGGTGATTGTGCGGATGCAGCCGCGACCGTGAGTGCCGCCCGTTCTGCTGCCGAGAACAATGGGCTGGTGCGGAATTCCCAAACGGCCGCTAGCTTGCCGCTGTCCACACCGGCCATACCGGCCCCGTGCGCATTGTGCGCGGTACAGTACTGGCATCCAGCGGCGGAACTACTGACGAGAGCGACTAGGCGTTTTAGTTCCATGGAAACCTTACCGGGCCGGTAGATCGCGCCGACCATGCCGGACATCGCCGGCATGAGACCCCCCATCCGCACCATGATGAGCGCGTCGTTGGGCGTAAACCCCATGTTGGCTTCAGCTTGTTTCATGATCGCCTGCATTTCCGGCGTCAATTCCGCCATCGTTAATGGTTCGATTCGCGACATCTCAATTCCTTTGTTCGTGTCATCACCAGGGCATTTCCGTTCCGTCGTAACACAGAAAACGCCCGCTATCCTCGCGCCTAAGACCGGCGATTACCCGCCGCATGCCACTGACGCTATCCCGCGGGGATACTGGCGCCTGGGAGCCCCCCATATCAGTCTGCGCCCAGCCCGGGTGCATCGGCAGCGCAATAATCTTGCGATCGGCCAAGTCCACGCTCAGCGACCGCATCACAGCATTGAGCGCGGCTTTGCTTGCACGGTAGGCGTACAAGCCACCTGCCGTGTTGTTCTGCATCGATGCGACCATCGAACTCAGCGCCACGATCTTGCGTTGCTCGCTACGCTGAACGTGATCGACGAAGGCCTCCGCCATTTTCATGGGCCCAAGGGTATTCACCCTGATGACCCGCTCCCAATCCTCAAAATCCGAGCCGCCGAAGCCGCCGACCGTCAAACCTTTGGTGGCGAAATCCACGCCGCCCATCGTCCCTGCCGATAACAGCAACAAGTCGATGGGCGTACCAGATAGTTCCGCCGCCAGTGCATCGATTTGGTCGTGGTCCGTCACCTCAAGCCGATGAAACGTCGAGGCCCTGTCGCTCGACAGCAGGGTGTCGAGCTCAGTCGAGGCTTGGCGAGCGCAGGCCAACACCCGCCATCCATCCGCCAGGTATTGACGCACGAATTCGAGCCCGAGGCCGCGGTTGCTGCCGGTGACAAGTACGGTAGGCATACCAAAATCTGCGTAGTCGCTTTATGCTGGCGATTCCAGCCGCGCTATCCTGCGCCACGCGAAAGATCGTTTCAACATGGTTCCAAAAACCTACCGACAACTGGTCATTACTGGCAATGCGGATCATCTCAGCGATGCGGTTGCGCTCGTAGAGCAACCGCTGCGCTTGCCAGGTCCAGGGCAAGTGCTAATCCGTAATCACTTTGCAGGGGTCAACGGAATCTATGACAACCGGTTGGGGAAAGGCCAAATCATCCCGCCGGACCCGGAGGCAGCCCAGAACCCACCGTTCTGTTTCGGCTTCGAGTCGGTGGGGGAAGTGGCCGCCATCGGCGCCGGGGTCAAGGGTGTGGCGGCAGGCGATGCCGTTGCGACAGTCAAGTTTGGCCACGCCTACTGCGAATACCATACGATCGATGCGGCGGCTGTCATCCCGGTACCCGAGATTTCTGCCGCAATACTAACGCTGATTCCAACCGGCACTTCCGCATTGGTCGCGCTGGAGCAAGTCGGTGAATTGAGTAGCGGCGAGCGTGTGTTGATCTCGGCTGCCGCCGGGGGCCTGGGCCACATCGCTGTACAAGTCGCCAAGCAACGCGGCAACCACGTCACCGCTCTGGCAGGCAGCGCCGTCAAAGTCGAGCGCTT
>JAHEKG010000185.1 GCA_024638475.1 Rhodospirillales bacterium
GCCTATCAATTGGTAGCCGTTCTTCGCTTGTTCTGTGGTCATGGCAATTCTCTTTTGCTTAATTTAGGCGACCGCCCGAGAAGCTTGGGCGCGAAGGTCCGCTCCGGCATCGAGGACCGCACGAATAATCTTGTCATAGCCGGTACAGCGGCACAGATTGCCCGCGAGCCAGTAGCGAGCCTCTTCTTCGGTGGGGTCGGGATTGTGCTCCAGCAAAGCCTTGGCGGCGATGACGATCCCTGGGATACACACACCGCATTGCAGACCGCTGTGCTCCAGCAGCTGCTGCTGCACCGGGTGAAGCGTTCCCCCCTCCGCAATGCCCTCGATGGTTTGTACGGCGGAACCCTCGACTTCGGCGGCCATAACCAGGCAAGCACAGACGAGGCTGCCATCGAGCAACACGGAACAGGCTCCGCAATCGCCGGAATTGCAGCCTTCTTTACTCCCCGTCAGGCCTAAGCCGTCGCGCAGCACATCGAGCAGGCTCTGCCCGGGCAAGCATAAAAACTCCCGCGGCTCGCCGTTGATGGTCGTGCTCACGTGTTTTGATTTACTCATCGCCCCGCTCCACACGTTGTTTGGCCTTCACGGCGGCGCGTTGCGCCAGCACCCCGATTACGTGGCGGCGGTACTCCACGGTACCGCGCTTGTCATCAATGGGTTGCGCCGCGGCGCGGGCCAGCTCGGCCAATTCCTCGAGCGCATTTTCGTCCAGCGGCCTGCCTTCCAGTTGCGCGCCAGCCTCGGGGATCAGAACCGCCGTCGGACCCACGGCGCCGATGGCCAAGCGCAAGCCGCTGCAATGGCCAGCTTCATCCAGACCCAGCGATACCGCAGCGTTGGCGGCGGCAATGTCCATTTCCGTGCGCGGAATCAGCCGCAGCGCGGCATCGGACCGGTTGGGTTCGGGTAACGGTAGCGTTAGCGCGGTAAGAAACTCGCCGCTCCGCAGCACCGTCTTGCCGGGGCCCTTCGTGAACTCCGTCACGGGTAGTTGGCGCTCACCCTTAGGACCCACGATGATCGCCGTCGCCAGGTTAACGAGCAGGGCCGGAGTCGTGTCGGCTGCCGGCGAAGCGTTGCACAGGTTACCCCCGACACTACAGCGGGATTGAATTTGCACTGAACCGATCAGCTCGATGGCTTCGACGAGGCCGGGGAATAGTTCGTTGAGCCGGGCATCCGCGGTCAACGCCGCGCACGGCACCGCGGCACCGATGCGGACCCCCTCCCCAGACCAGGCAATCTCCATCAGTCCAGGGATGTGTTTGACGTCGACCAGCGTGCCCACCGGCTTGCCGGCCCGCTCTTGAATCAAGATATCGGTACCCCCCGCCAGCGCGCACGCGCCAGGGTCGGCTGCAAATAGTGCCGCGGCTTCGGCTTCGCTCGTCGGTCTCGAGTAATTCTGTATGGCCACCCGTAAGTCCTGTCTGGCGGTTGTACCCCAATAGTGCCCGAAACTACCCGCAACTGGCAGCTTGCGTCAACGAATCCCGGGCTGGTGGATCAGGGGTTGGGGACCAGGGGAAATGCTATGATCCGCCGCAGCTTCCCCGATCCATGGTTGCGCCAGACGCCGGACCGTACTCGGGGATCAATAAAAAGCTGGGAAACGATGAATCCGGGCCATTATTAGTGGGCAGCAAACGCCGGACCCGAAAAAGTTACCTCCCGGGCCTGCACGGCCAGATGCATGTATGGATGGCCAAACCCGATGCTCCGGCGGCGACCCCCCTGATGTGTTTCCACGCTAGCCCATTGTCGGGACGAATCTTCGAGTTTTTCCTTGACGAGATAGGTGAGGACCGCTGGGCAATCGCACCGGACACCCCTGGCTATGGACAGTCGGACGCCCCCACTCGCCCCATCGGCATTGCCGGGTACGCCGCGGCGATGGCCCATCTATTGGACGAACTCCAAATCGCCGAAGTCGATCTGCTGGGTTATGCCACCGGCTCGTTCATCGCCGCGGAACTGGCCCGCCAACGCCCCGACTCGGTACGCCGTTTGGTGCTGTTTGGCGCGCCGATTCTCGCGCCCGTCGACGCAGCGAGCTTGGATGACAGGTTCGGCCACGAGATCGAACCGCAGGCCGACGGTTCACACTTGATTCCACTCTGGCGGCAGATCTACGACGAGCGCGGGCCGCTGCAAACGCTGGATTGGCTGATGTACGTTTTCCCCGATCATATTCTGGCCGGGCCGAGAAAACCGTGGGCACCCAAAGCGGCCTTTGCATACGACCTAGGGCAGACTTTGCAGCAATTGCAGCAACCGATCCTGGTGTTGAATATCTCCGGCCAAATCTACGCCACCACGGCCCGCTGTGAGCCTTATCTCAATAGTGGGCGCTTGTTGGATATGCCCGATTGGGGCCATGGATTCTTACAGGCTCAGCCGCGCGAGACGGCCCACCTTGTCCGCGAGTTTCTCGACGGCTAGCGCTTGAACACCTGCTCCCAGTGGTCGCGCATTTCCTGCCATGACCGGGCATCCAACTGGGCGTCGTATTTCAAGGCCAACCCATACTTACGAGCGTTTTCGTCCGCGGCGGGGTTAGTGAACGCGTGCAGTGCCCCGGGATAGGAAACGAACTTCAGGTCGGCGTCCAGTTCGCTCATTTCCCGTTGGAAACCCGCCAGCTCTTCGGCAGATATAAATTCGTCGTCCGCCGCGTGACAAACGAGGACTTTCGCCTTGATGTCCCCGGGCTTGGCTGCATGGGTTTTACTCAAGGTACCGTGAAAACTGACAACGCCGCGCAAGTCTAGGCCGAGCCGCGCGGCGTGCAACGCCAGGGCGCCGCCCAGGCAATAACCCATCGCCCCCATGCGCGCCGAATCCGTCTGCGGCTGTTTACCCAAGGCGTCGATGGCAGCGTTGACCCGGGCCGTTGCCACATTCATATCGGCAAGCAGCGCCTGCATCAACTGGCCTGCCTCATCGGCATCGGCTGCCACCTTGGCATCACCGTAGACATCCGCAGCCAACGCAACGTAGCCGAGTTTCGCCAACTCCCGGGCCCGCGACATGACAAACTCATCGCGGCCCCACCACTCCCCAAATACCACGATGCCGGGGCGTGGGCCCTCGGTTGCGGCATCGTAGGCAAGACTTCCCTTACAGCCTACATCGCCCACCGTGTAATTAATCGCTCTGGTCTTAATATCCATTGCCGTTCCCTCCAAACTTGACGGGCTATGTCAATGACTTCTCGTTGTTTTTTATCGTGACGACGTAGCCACCGGAGCGTTCGTCCAGTTCGAGCTCCAGCAAGCCGCGGCTTTGCGCTTCTTCCAACAAATCGCTGAAAGTTCGAAAACCATAGAAGCTTTCGTTGAATCCTGGTCTGCGACGTTTGAGCGTCTGCTTAATCATCGAACCCCATACTTTGTCGCGTTCAGTCTGGAGGTCTTCGGCAGTGTCGAGCAGCAACGACAGCGCCTCTTCGATATCGCCGCCCTCCTTCGTCGCCGAGGCCTTGCTCTTCGCCGCGCCTTGCTTCGATGCGGCCTTTTTCCCGCGCCGCCGTTTGCTAACCTTCTCGACGCTGCGCACGAGATCATCATAGTAAATGAATTCATCGCAATTCTTGATCAGGAGGTCGGAGGTCGAATTCTTGACGCCCAGGCCGATGACCGTCTTTGCATTTTCCCGCAGCTTGCTGACGAGGGGCGAAAAGTCCGAGTCCCCGCTGATAATGACAAAGGTATCGATGTGCGGCTTCGTGTAACAGAGATCGAGTGCATCGACCACCATGCGAATGTCCGCGGAATTCTTGCCGGACTGGCGCGCGTGTGGAATCTCGATCAGCTCGAACGCCGCTTCGTGAATCTCCGGTTTAAATTTCTTGTAGCGATCCCAATCACAATACGCCTTCTTGTAAATGATGCTGCCCTTCACCAGTAAATGTTCCAGCACGAGGTTGATATCGAACTTGGCGTAGCGCGCATCGCGGACCCCCAGCGCGACATTCTCGAAATCACAAAACAGGGCCATTTGGCGGTCATCGTTGGCGGTAGCCATGTATTTGTCAGCCTCCCGAGGGGAAGCGCTCATCCTGCCATGTTCGGGGCCATTGCGCATGCCAGTTGCGTGGGGATATCTGGCGCCAAGCGGCCGAGCACCCCGAATCGCTGTCGGCTGACCCGCCGCGGGTAAATACGGCTCGATTCTGATTGATGGTAGTGCCACAATAAATTCGTACCCCGCTTCCTGAGAAACCTATGACGCTGCTCGATAGACGCCAACTGCTGACCGCGACCCTCGGGCTGAGTTTAGGCGCAGGCAAGGCACAGCAGCCGTCCATGGCGGCCAGCCCACCACAAGGGCCCGGCAGGATATTCGGCCCGGGCGGCGAGGGCTGGTGGGACTCCGAGCGGGTGTCCTGCCCGCGCGTGCTGCCTGACCCGGCCGGTGGTTGGCTCATGTGGTACTACGGCCGTGATCCGGCGTTCGACCGGAGTATCAACTTGCCAACGGGCCGCGTGGGCCTCGCAAGATCCGCCGACGGCATTCACTGGCAACGCGTGCGTGGCCCCTTAACCCAAGGTGCCGTATTTGAACCCAGTGGCGACGCGACGCAGTTCGACTCAGGCCACGTGGGCATCAGTGACATCCACCGGCGCGACGATCTGTACTGGATGTGGTACCTCGGCGGACAAACGGGCGGCGAGCGGGGCGGTTTTCCCCTCAGACCCGGCTGTGCCGTGTCCCGCGACGGCCTCCATTGGAACCGCGTGCCGGGACCCTACCGCGGCGCGCTACTGGATGCCGGTGCGCAAGGCGAATACGACGAATTCATGGTGGGCTGGCCGCAGGTCATTCAGTGGGATGACGGTAACTGGCGCATGTACTACCACACGGTGCAGCTGGGCAAAGGTTATTTCCTCGCCTGGGCAGAATCCCCCGACGGATTCCGCTGGGAGAAACGCGGCATCGTGATGGAACCGGGACCCAAAGGACGCTTTGACGATTACGGAGTCTCGACCCGCCACATGGTCAAACTGGGCGACACCTGGACCATGTTTTACGAGGGCTGCCATTACACCGGCCACCCCATTCAAGTGGATCGCCAGATTGGCGTTGCGATTTCGGCCGATGGCATCGACTGGGAGCGCGTTGACGGACCCTATGCCAACGGCTGTGTCATCCCCCAGGCACCTAAAGGCTCCGGTCTCTGGGATTACCGGTTGGGATGTCCGTGGTTGGTGGCCCAGGACGACGGTACGCTGCGGCTGTACTACATCGGTTCGAACGAGCGTCCCGGCGAGGGTGGTAGTGAGCTCGACACCGTCCACCAAATTGGCCTCGCCGTCAGCGCTGGCGACGTGACGCGCTGGGAGCGCTTCACCACTCCTTGATAACACCTTAAAAAGATCATCTAACTAATTGTTTATATGGATAAAGAATTCTAGCCCGGCTGGAGGCGACAAGTATGACCAGACCGATCGGATACCCTCGAACGCAGGTGGCGATCATCGCCACACTCTTGGTGCTCGGGGCCGCTCCCAGCCTCGCGCAAACGCTGCTGATCGAGAACGTGACCCTCATCGACGGTACCGGCAACCCACCCATGCATCACGTTTCCGTGTTGGTGGAAGACGCCCGCATCACTTCCGTGTCGCCCGTGCCGATACCCACTGTCGACGCCGCGAACCGAATCGACGGCACCGGCAAATATCTGATACCAGGTTTGATGGACACTCACATCCACTTGGCCGGCGGCCGCCAAGGCATGGTGACGGAAGGCAGACGGACGTTGACGATGGACGTCGAGACCGGCACGAAGACGCTGCACGGTTATCTCTACAGCGGGGTCACGACGGTCTACGACTCCGGCAACAACGCACCGTTCATTTTCCGCATGCGGGAAGACGAACGCACGGGCAAGATCATCAGCCCCCGCATTTTCGCGACCGGCCCGGTGGTGGCATTCCCAGGGGGCTATGCCTCGGGTGAGGGCTCGGCCGTCATCGGCAGCTGGGAGGACATTGGCGCACTAGACCAGTTGTTCGCGTTGCAACCGGACATGATCAAATTCGTGCTCGATCCGCAGGGCTCGATGATGAATCCCCTTCGCCCGACCTTCTCGCCGGAATTACTCAAGCGCCTCGTGCAGTACTGCCAAGCGCACGGGTTTCGCACCACCATGCACGTGTCCACGGAAGCCGCCGCCCTGCAAGCCATCGATGCCGGCGTGAATGCCCTCGCCCATGTGATGATCGGCGGGCGCATCAACCCCAGCTTCGCCCAGCTCATGGCGTCGAAACGCCTGCCCATGTCGACCACCATGACCGTGTACAACAACATTGCGCGGATCGCCGACGAACCCGAGATGTTTGATGGCCGCTTGTTCGTCGCGACACTCGACGATTCGGAACGCGCCCGACAGAAGACGCAAGAACGCGAGCGTTATATCCGTTCAGGCATGTCGCGCATGTTTAGCGTCATGGTGCCGTACATGAAGGAGAATATCGGCCAGTTGTACGCGGCGGGTGCGATTCTCGCCGCCGGCACCGACCGTACCTTCGGGCCCACCCTGCACCAGGAATTAGCGACACTGGTCGAAGCCGGCGTCAGCCCGGCCGATGCGATCCGCATGGCGACACTGAACGGCGCCATTTACCTCGGCATGGAAGACGATCTCGGCTCGATCACGCGGGGCAAGCTGGCCGACATGGTCCTCCTCAACGCCGACCCGACGGCGGACATTGCCAACGCCCAGGCCATCGAGGCGGTTTTCAAGGGCGGGGTTCGAGTCGACTTGAACGCGCTGCAATTACCCGTCAATCGCCGCTAGGGCAATGGATCTTTCAGATCATGGTTAATCGGCAAAACAGAATCGCCATCGTGGGCGCCGGCATGGGTGGCCTGTCGGTGGGTGTCGCGCTGCAGCGGCTAGGCTTCCGCGTGAAGATTTTCGAACGTGCCCCGACCCTCGAGGAAATCGGGGCGGGGATTACGATCCCCCCAACGCGCGCCGCGGTCTGGTTTATCTGGGCCTCGATGAGGCCGTCCGGGCCGTGGCCTTTCACCCGCGTGAGGGCGCCTTCAAGGACTACTATACCGGCGAGACGCTCGAGCGA
>JAHEKG010000186.1 GCA_024638475.1 Rhodospirillales bacterium
AGGATCCTAGAAGACGAACGTATCGAAGACCTCGATGCCCTCGTTGCGGAAATTCTCGATCGCTCCGAGGCGGCCATGCGCAGAGCAATCGAGGCGGTTCCCGATGGTTCTTACAGCGATCACATCATGGTCGATGGTTTCGATGAGCCATTGACGATCTGTTGTGAGGTGCGGATAGAGGGCAGCAACCTCACCGTGGATTTCGCGGGGACTTCGCCGCAGATCAACAGGCCGATTAATTCGGCGATGAATTTCACGCGCGCCTATAGCGCATATGCAGTGAAGTGCGCGTTTGATCCGAGTACACCGAACAACGATGGTTCGTTCCGGGCAGTGACCATCACGGCGCCGGAAGGTTGTTTAATCAATCCGCGTCGCCCGGCACCTATCTGGGCACGGCATTTGTCAGGGCACTATCTACCGCCGGTGATTTTCAGCGCGCTAGCCAAGCTAATGCCCGAGCGAGTGATTGCCGACTGCGGCTCGCCGTTATGGAATGTCTACTTCAAAGGCCAGCACGATGATGGCCGGCCGTTCGTGAAGATGTTTTTTATGAACGGTGGTCATGGTGCAAGGCCTCATCAAGACGGTCCCGCGTGCCTTAGTTTTCCTAGCAACGTGGCGACCGTTCCCATCGAACAATTCGAGAACAGCGTGCCCTTGTTGATCACGGAAAAATCCCTACTCCCTGACTCCGGCGGCGCCGGGCAATTCCGCGGCGGTCCGGCCCAGAGAGTGTCCTTCCAGACCACTTCTCGTCACCCGATTGCCATGACCATTCGGCACGAGCGGGTGAAATTTCCGCCGCGCGGACTATTGGGCGGCCTAGCGGGTGCACCCGGCCGGGACTACGTCAACGGTGAAACGATTCCCGCGAAGGTTCGGGTGGACTTGCAGCCCAACGACAGAGTCACGTTCGAAACGCCAGGCGGCGGTGGTATGGGCCCACCCAGCGCCCGCAACCCCGCGGCATTGCAAGCCGATCTCAAGAGCGGCCTCGTCACGCCCAAAGGCGCCAGCCGCGACTACGGCGTCAAGAAAACCGCGGACTCCAGCCAGTGAATGAGCCGTATCGCGTTGGTGTCGATATCGGCGGCACCTTTACCGACTTGGTGATGCTGGACAGCCGCAGCGGCCGCTTGTTTAACGAAAAAGTGTTGACGACACCACAAGATCCATCCGTAGGCGTTTTGGAAGGGATGCAAAAAATCCTGGACGCTTACGGGGCCAAACCCAGCGAAGTACGTCATGTCATTCATGGGACGACGTTAGTCGCTAACGCAATCATTGAGCGCCGGGGTGCCAAAGTCGCTCTCATCACCACCGCTGGTTTTCGGGACGTTCTAGAGATCGGCACCGAGTGGCGTTACGACACCTATGATTTGTTTATAGAAATGCCCGAGCCGCTCGTGCCACGCCGGTGGCGTTATGAAGTACCCGAGCGCATCGGCCCGGCCGGAAACATACTAACCGATCTGGACGAACAGGCAGCCGTCGAGGTGGTTCGGCAGATAGCGGCAACGGACGCCGAAGCGGTCGCCATTTCTCTTTTGCATGGGTTTCGCAATCCCGTTCACGAACAGCGCGTTCGCGACATCGTAAAGCGAGAAGCACCGCACCTGGTCGTGTGTATTTCCAGTGACGTAATGCCGGAGATCGATGAGTATGAACGCACGTCGACGACTATTTGCAATGCTTATGTGCTGCCGATTTTCGAACGTTATCTTCGGCGGCTGACTGACGGGCTTCACCGCATGGGCATTGACAAGGATCTGTATCTCATGCTGTCGGATGGTGGCACGGTGCATGAGTCGACCGCGGTTTCTCATCCTATTCGATTGGTGCAGTCAGGGCCCGCCGGCGGCGTACAAGCGACGACGGTGATCGGTAGCCTGGCGGGTGCCCCGGACGTTCTCTGTTTCGACATGGGAGGCACGACGGCGAAGGCCTGTCTGATCGATGCCGGCGAGCCATTGCGGACCACCGAATTTGAAGTTGCCCGCGTGTACCGATTCAAGAGGGGCAGCGGTCTGCCGTTGCGCATCCCGGTTATCGAAATGATCGAGACCGGCGCGGGTGGCGGCTCCATCGCCCAGCTCGACCATCTAGGTTTGGTGCAAGTGGGGCCGGAAAGTTCCAGTGCAGATCCGGGGCCGGCCTGCTATGGCCGGGGCGGCAAATGGGCAACCGTCACCGACGCCGATCTCGTGTTGGGTTACCTGGCGGCCGATAGTTTCCTAGGCGGCGACATGCAGCTCGATGTGCAGGCGGCCAAACAGGCACTTACCGAAAACATCGCCGAGCCCCTCGGTGTGTCGGCTATTGACGCGGCCTGGGCGGTGCATGAAACGGTGAATGAGAATATGGCCCAGGCGGCCTCGATCCATGCATTGGAAAAAGCGAAGAATATCGCCGGTTACGCGATGTTGCCCATTGGCGGTGCCGGCCCGGTACACGCCTGCAACATCGCTATGAAACTGTCCTTACCCCAAGTCATTTGCCCGCTTAGCGCCGGCGTTGCTTCGGCTTTGGGATTTCTGGTGTCACCGACGGCGTTTACGTTCGTGCAGGGTGGGGTCGTACCGTTGGGCGAACTCGAATTTGCCGCGGTAAGGGAAATGCTGGACAGCATGGAAGGTGACGGCCGGCAGTTATTATTGGCGGCCGGCATTACTGCGGAGACCATGCAGATCGAGCACGTGGTGGCGATGCGCTATGTGGGCCAGGGCTACGATGTCGAAGCGCAAATCAACGCGGCAATCCTCGCCGCGAGCGATCGCGAGGCCATGCGCGCCGCTTTCGAATCGGCCTATCGAACGCAGTTCGGCCGGATCGAACCCAACATGCCGGTTGAGATTGTTTCTTGGCGGGTAACGGTCGCTGGGCCGCGACCGAGCATCGACTTGACGGCGGCGCGTGCCACCGCAGTCACGGGCGCGCCGATCAAGGGCAATAGGAAAGTCTATTTTGGGCCTGCCATGGGTTTCGTCGATGTCCCGGTTTACGATCGCTATCAATTGCAACCCGGCAACAGTTTCGATGGCCCTGGAATATTCGAGGAGCGCGAGTCCACGACAGTCGTGCCGCCGGGCGCCACGTCGCGAATCGACACCGCGTTGAACCTGGTGATCGATTTGCCGGGAGCCGCATGATGATCTTGGGCCCCGCGGAGTAGTGCCCACCGTCGCTCAATTGTTGGCGAAGGCATTTGCTGCCAACCGCGTGGCAAGGATCTTCGGTGTGCCCGGCGGCGGCAGCAGCCTCGACGTCATCGAGGCAGCCGCCGACCTCGGTATCGAATTCGTTTTGACGCGTACGGAAAGTGCCGCCGTCATGATGGCGGCCGCGACGGCGGAGCTGAACGGGAGCCTCGGTGTGGCCTTGACGACGAAAGGCCCCGGCACGGCGAACGCCGTCAACGGTGTGGCCTACGCGTGTCTAGATCGTGCCCCCGTCATCTTGCTGACCGATGGCTTCAATCCCCAGGAGCAGGGATACGTGACCCATCAGGTATTCGATCAGCCGGCCATGCTTCGGCCGGTTATGAAAGGCAGCAGTCGGCTCGAAGGGAGCACGGTCGCCGCAGAACTGCGGTCGCTGATCGAGTTGGCACTGACCCCGCCGCTTGGTCCGGTACATCTTGAATTGACCGGGGCCCGGATCCGCGCGGAGGTTGCTGCGGATGGCGACTTCATCGTCCCGGCACCAACATCCGATGTCGACGAAACAGCCTTTGCCCTTGCCGGTGAATACCTGGCCAACGCGACCCGCCCGGTACTCATTGTTGGGCTCGAGGCACGCGCAGCGAACGCCGCGGCGGCTACCTTAGCATTGGCCGAATCCCTCGGTTGTCCTGTGTTAACAACCTACAAAGCCAAAGGCGTCGTTGGCGACCTCCATCCCCAGTACGTCGGTACCTTCACGAGCGGCAGTGCGGAAGCCGAGTGTGTCGGGCAGGCGGACGTGATCCTCCTGTGCGGCCTCGATCCAGTGGAGTTGTTGCGCCAACCGTGGCGCTATGATGCGCTCGTGATCGACATCGCGCTGGTGCGGCATCGGGTGCACTATGTGGAGCCCGCCGTTGGCCTGTATGGTGCGCTCGAGCCGGTGTTGTCAGGTCTGACCAAAACCTCGGCACGGTCGAATTGGTCCGAGGCGGAGATCGCCCAGTTGCGTCAGCGGATGAGGTCGCGCCTCCAGTACCCGGAGTGCAGTGGGGTCAGTCCGCAGGAGGTGGTTGAGACGGCACTCGAGGCGGGCGGTACGCTGCCAACGCTGCCGCGAATCACCGTTGACGCCGGTGCGCACATGTTTTCTGCGATGGCTTTTTGGCCGTGCGGGCAGCCCCACGATGTGCTGATCTCCAACGGCCTAGCGACGATGGCCTTCGCGCTCCCCGCCGCTATCGCGGCGGCCCTCCACGAACCGGCGAGGGTGGCCCTCGCCTTTACCGGCGACGGCGGCCTGATGATGTGCCTGGGCGAGCTGTCCGTGGCCGTTCAGCAGCGCGCTAACATTGTCGTTATAGTGTTTAACGACGCTGCGTTGTCGCTTATCGATATTAAACAACAGCAACGCCAATTTGCGCCTCGCGGCGTGCGTTGGGACCGGCCGGACTTCGCCCGCACCATGGAGGGGCTTGGCGGTCGAGGTTATCGCGCCGATAGCCTCGCAGCTTACCGAGACGCGTTAAACGAAGCGTTGCGGGGCGACGGTCCGGCATTGATCGACGTTGCGGTAGACCCTAGTGGTTATACCGCACAAATGAAAGCATTGAGGGGTTAGGAGGTTGACAGTTGAAGAGCAGCAACATGGATAGCGGCAGTTTTCAATTGCCGGCGGATGTCGTGGAGATCGTCGACCTGGCGAAACGCATCGTCCAAAAAGAGTTGATGCCGCTGGAACCGGAGTTCTTGCCCCATCCGGGCCACGCTTTCGGGATCAAAGAGACGACTAATCTAAGAACCGTTTTCGGTAGCGACGTCGTCGAACATCTAATGAAGATTTCCCGGGACACCGGCCTGTGGTACCTGATGGTGCCCGAGCAATACGGTGGAACCGGCCTGTCGATGCTTGCGCAGGTGGCCATCCTCGAACAATTCAATTACACGGCCGTGCCGTTTCCGTTTGCGAACGTGGCAAACATTCTCTATCAATGCGAGGGCGATCAGGTTGATCGTTTCCTTAAACCCATTATCGAAGGCGAGATGACGACCTGCTTCGCCCAGACCGAGCCGAATGCGGGCTCGGATCCCGGAGGCATGATGCAGACTCGCGCCGTCAAGGACGGCGGCGATTGGGTGCTCAACGGGACCAAGATGTGGATTTCGGGCGCTGCGGAATCGGACATGATCATGGTGCAAGCCGTTACCGATCCCGAAAAACGGCAACGCGGCGGCATCACGATGTTCTTGGTGATGCGTGACAACCCCGGCATGCATATCGAGGAACCCGGAATCAAGACCTGGTTGGGTCCCCATGCCTCTCAATACATCGTCAATTTTCAAGACTGCAGGGTGCCCGCGCGCGATGTTCTCGGCGAGGTGGGTAACGGGTTCAGGTTGGGCCAACGTTGGCTGACGATTCACGACCGCTTGTTGAGGGGCCCCTTCGCGCTGGGCAAGATGCAGCGCTCGCTGGACATGTCCATCGAATGGGCCAAACAGCGGGTCACGTTTGGGAAGCCGCTGGCGGAACGCCAAGCCATCCAATGGCAGCTGGTCGATATGTACATCGATCTGGAGGCTCTACGGGCCCTGACTTATCAAATGGCGGCCCGCGCGGATGCCGGTGAGGATATTCGCGCGGAGGCGGGTATGGTCAAGCTCACGTCGATGGTTTGGGGAGCCCGTACCGTCGATAAAGCGATCCAGATTCATGGCGCAATGGGCGAAGCATTGGAGTTGCCGTTGACGTTGTTTTATCGCTATCTACGCCACGGCCAGATCGGCGGGGGCGCCAATGAAATCCAAAGAATGCAGATTGCGAGAAAGCTACTGCGAGGATAGGTTATGAAAGCCGCCGCTTTGATCAATGCCCTGTCGATTGTTGCGCTCGCCGTCGGCGCGGGATGTTCGGCCGAAAATGACGCGAGTGTTTATCCGTCAAAGCCCATCACTATTGTCGTGCCCTTCGCGCCTGGCGGTGGTGGTGACACGTTTACCCGTGCTATTGCTCTCCAAGCCCAGGAGATGATGGGCACCAAGGTTTTTGTGGAGAACCGGGCCGGCGGCAGCGGCACTATCGGCGTGGGTTCAGTGGCGCGCGCCAGGCCGGACGGGTACACACTAGGATTTGTCTCCAGTAGTCCGGTGGTCATGGCGCCGCATCTCCTCAACGTGCCCTATGACCCGGCCGTCGATCTAACCTACCTTGCGCGTTTTGTGGTCACCGTCAACCCGGTCTTGGCGAGAGCCGATGCGCCGTTCAAGTCCTACGATGAAATGTTGGAATTCGGCAGAGCTAATCCCGGCAAGCTGCGCTGGTCCACTGCGGGAATCAACGGGGCCTCCCACATCGCGACTTTGGCCGCGTTTGAACAAGAAGGTGTGGCCGCTACATTCGTGCCCATGCAGGGCTCTTCCGAAGTCATGGCGGGCTTATTGGGTGGCACGGTCGATGTCGGTGTCATTTCCGACTACGCCGGGCCGCTTGCAGCCGGAGACATTCAGGTATTGGCGGAGATCGGTCCGGAGCCTATCCCAGAGCTTCCGGAGCTGCCGACTTTCAAGTCGAGGAATTACCCGTTGGCGCCGACTATTTTCTACGGGATCGCCGGGCCGGCGGGGCTGCCTGCCGAGGTGATTACCAAGTGGGGCGAGGCGCTGCGTGTCATTACCGCTTCGGATCAATTCAAAGACGTAGCCGCGCGCCTGAACGGCCAGGTTGCCTATCTTGAGCACCAACAGTTCGAGGCGGACATCAAACGCGAAATCGATACGATGGGTGCGGCGCTGCGGGCTCTGGGCATGTTGGAATGACCGCTGGGGGCCAGATTTGCTGGGGCGGCACATGGTTATGAGGCCCGACCGGCGGGAGGCCGTGGAGGTCGCGGCATTGTTGGTCCTAGCGCTTGTCTTCGG
>JAHEKG010000187.1 GCA_024638475.1 Rhodospirillales bacterium
CCGCCTCAAGAGGAGTACCTTGCTGAGGAAAGAATCAGTCGGCATCCCTGCGCCGGCGCCAAACCTCTTCTAACAACTCAAGAACGGCCCGGTCCTTGGGACGATCGGTCGCTCTCTTTTGCCAAACGCATGGCGTTCTCTTCGTTGATTCGAACCAAAGCATCAAGATCGAACGTTGTGACGGGTGCGCCTTGGATGACTGCCGCAACGCCACCAACAACGCTGTACTCAACCTGATGCTTGTTGACGAGTTCGAGAATCTCGCGGAAACTCGGATTCATCGTCCGTGCGCACAGAATGGAAGAAATTGAGCCTCGACTCTAGTTCGGCAAGCCGCTGCTCTGGCGACAGGTTAGCGAACCAGGCAAGTGTCAACCGTCGCCAAGCGTGGGCAAAAACAGCCTGATATAGTACTTGCAGAGGGCCGCTCGAGGATGCAAACCAAAATGGGAACCAATAACATCGACCTTTCTTTCGATTGGCCCGCGGTGGCGGACACCGTTACAGGGGTGGTGCTGTCAACGCTGCCGGACGATGTGCGGTCAGGATACGCCGAACAACCCTTCGATTTGATCGTGATCGGCGGCGGCACCGCCGGCATCCCGGCCGCTATTTTCGCGGCCGACCGGGGCGCTCGTGTTGCCGTCGTCGAGAAAGCCCCCGTCTTGGGTGGCACGCTGTATTTGTCCGGGGGCCTGATGGCCGCGGCCGGAACCGTATTTCAAAAGGCTATGGGCATCGAGGATTCCGCGGATTCGCACTACGACGACATCATGCGGATAAGCAACGAGACTTCGGATCCGACGCTGGCGCGGCTTTGGGCGGAACTGGGCGGACCGGCGGTCAATTGGCTCGCCGATAACGGCTTTAACATCCGTGACGAACACCCCGTCACGACCACCGGCTACGATCCCTACAGCGTGAAACGCTATCAATCGGGCCCGGAAGATGGGGTGTCCATCTTGAAAGTGATCATGCCCCTGTTGGAGCAGCACGTTCAGGCGGGTCGCGTCACGGTACTCACCCAAGCCGCTGTGGTGGAGCTGACACAGGGCCCCGACGGTGCCGTCACGGGTGTCGTCGTAGAGGACGGCGACAGCACACGTTCGGACATTGCCGGGTCGAACGTACTCCTCGCCACCGGGGGTTGCGCAGCAAACGACGAAATGTTCCAAGAACTCCACGGCTTGCCGCTGTATCGACACGCGGGATACCCGTTCAGTCAGGGCGATGGCCTGTCGCTCGGCGTGGCCGCCGGCGGCTACCTGCGGGGCGCGGACAATTACGTCGGCTACTATGGCTCGGTAGCGGTGAATGAGCAGATTCCATCCGAACCGCTGGTGACCATGTCCATCGACCCCAAGGTACGAATACCCTGGGAGGTTTTCGTCAATATCCACGGCGAGCGATTCCTCCGGGAAGACCACCCGAGCGTGAACACGAGAGATCGCGTCATGGATCAGCAGCCACTCCACCGCTTTTGGGCGATTTTCGATCAGCGCATTCTCGATGAGGCGCCACCGCTCATTCCGGAGTGGTCGCAAGAACAACTCGCAGACGCCTTCGACACCCACCCCATGTTCGCGCGCGCCGCGTCACTCAAAGAACTGGCCGTCACCGCCGGCATTGATCCGGATGGCGTGGAACGCAGCATTGGCGACTTCAATGCCGCGATCGAGCAGGGCGCAAACGACCCGCTGGATCGAACCCACCGGCCCCTCCCCGTCTCGACCGCACCGTTTTATGCCATCCGCTCGCAGGCCTGGACGCTGAAGTCCTACGCCGGCCTGGCCGTGGACGAAAACTTGCAGGTGATCTCAAAGTCAGGCGAACCGATCGGTAATCTCTACGCCGCGGGGGAAGTGCTCGGCGCGGCAACCAGTGGCAAGTCGCACACCGGCGGCGGCAGCGTCACCCCGGCATTGGCCTTTGGGCGGTTGCTGGGTGAGCGCATCATTCAGTTTTGAGCCCGGTCGGTTGGACCTTGATGAGGCCCGCTGAACAACACAGAAGGACGCCATGAAAACAAGACTGAAATCGATTTTTGGGCCTTGTCTGGGCATCTGCCTTATTTCATTCATGCAGCCCGATGGGCTTTCCGCCGACGGCGGTGAGTTGACCTTCAGTATCATTGCGACCGTTATGGTGCGCTCACCCGAACCCATGAAACTTGCAGAATACTATGCAGCGCTGGGGTTCGAGAAAGAGCGAGTGGCAGGCAGCCAGGGGGTCGTTTTTCACCTGGAAAATCATCAAGGATCCCTGGAAATTATTCAGATGGACCCCGATACTAAACCCTCGGGTCCTAAGCGGAGCCGCACCCAACAGGGCGTCGTGGCGATTTTCGAGACCGATAATCTGGACGAGGTTTTGGATCGCGCCCGGGCCTTAGGCAGCCCGCTCATCGAAACCTGGACGCATCCCCGGGCGAGTGTGTCAATCCATTACATTGCTGACCCGGAGAACAACATTCTTGGTTTTACCAGCCGGGGTCACAATCCCAACCTCAACACACCGACCCGATCTGACGGCGAAAGCTCGTGAAAGTGACGTACATGATAATAACGGCGGCTTCACTCCTATGAACCTTGATCAAATGACGCTACTCAACCGCCGCAACCTGTTGTTGTTGGCCGGCGCGGTGGCTAGCCCCGGTTTGGCCCCGGCTGCCGCGGAGTTCGATCCCCAAACCCAAGATCCGTGGATGGACGATCCGGAAAAATCCTTCGTCAACTACGTGCGACTGATGGGTGATACCAGTGGGCGGCTGTCGCCGCAGTGGTGGCGCGGCGGCTACCTGGGGGTGTTCGAAGATCGCCACCCGGAATTGCTGTTCCGCTTGGAGAGCTGCGAAATGAAGCGCTGTATTCGCAGGTCCGCCCACGAGTACGAATTCCAATACCGCGTTTTCACCATGTTCCTGGACCCGGACACCGGCGACATCCTGCATGGTAAGCGCTGGCGCAACCCCATCACCGGCAATGACGTCGTGGTGGAGCCCAACATCTCCGGCGCCGACAATATCGTGAAACTCGATCACGAGGCAATCGTAGAAATCAATCCCGCCAAGGCTGTGAGGGTTCCCACCGATGTCTGGTGGTCGGCCCAGGGTCCCTACATGATGGCGCACGTGTCTCGCACACGCCCCGAGGACCGGCCGATTCCCCTCCAAGACTACATCACCCTGTTCGGCGACCGGGCCGCCGCCGCTGATTTCGGGGCGCCGCGCCTGGAAACCAGATTCAACACCACGTTCGTTGCACCGTTCCAGCGGTTCATGGAAACCCCAACGCAACGCGGCATTTCCGTTTGGCACGCATCCGGCCACAAAGCGGAAAGCGTGGCCAGCCTACCGAACGCGTACCGTAGCGAACTGGCACGCTACCGACCCGAGCTCAGCGACTGGATTGGTAACGAGTAACGGAGGACCGGCCGATGTCAGAGCACGAAATCTGGCGATATTTGCATATCCTGATGTTCGTTTTCTGGCTCGGGACGGACATGGGCGTGATGATCAGCGCCAAGCGCGCAGTGGGCCCACAACTGTCCGTGGATGCCCGCTTAACGCTGCTAAAATCCGCACTGCTCATTGAGTTGCTGCCGCGCACCATGTGGGTGGCGGCCCTACCCCTGGGCGTACAACTTTCCCACCACCTGGGACTGGTGACCATCAGCACACCTGCGCTGGCGCTGGTGTGGCTGTTTGCCGCATTCTGGTGGGTCGTGAACTTCGGCGGCGCCTACTACATTGAACAGCCCTTGGGACTTAAGCTGGGCCGCATCAACCGCTGGGTCACCGGGCTACTGGGGCTGACGCTGATCGGCGTTGCGGCCGCATCGTACCTGTCGCAGACACTCTTCGCGACAGCATGGCTGGCGGCCAAAGTCGGTCTGTACGGCGTCATCCAGTTGACGATCCTCGGCATCGAGCTGACCTTCGTGCCCGTAGGCGCCGCCTTCGGTCGGCTGGCCGCGGAAGGCTCTACCCCGGAAGTAGAGGCCCGGATCTCCGCTACCATGAAGCGCAGCCTGCTATTCGTCTATGCCACCTATGTGCTGATTGCGATCGTCGGTCTGATCGGGGTCAGCAAACCCTTCGGCTGACTCAACCGTTCAGCTCCCGCGATTGCCCAACGGGGTAGTTTCAGACGTTGCCCACTAGGGCGTCGGAATATTCGGATTATGCTGCCGCGGCGCGAACCCGAAAATATTGTTCTCGGGGTCGGCAATGTAATAGATGGAGACGTCGGCTTGGCTCGATGTCCATTTCTCGATCATCGGGCTGCCCGCGGCCCTGGCCCGGCGAACCACCTGTTCCTGATCCGTGGTTTCAAAAATTGCGACGACCCCCTGTTGGGTACGCGAGGTTTTCGGGCCGCTCGGCCGGCTATTCGGATCCATAAATGCAATTTCCAGAGAGCCGACGTTGCCTTCCAAATAGATCACCGTGCCCCGCTCCGAGACCCGCGCTATTTTCATGCCCAGCGCGACATAGAATTTTGTCAGGGCGGCCGGGTCGGGTGTACGCAAGAGAATCGTCGGCGCTGAGGTGAACAACGGTGCGCTGGTGGTATCGCCGCTTAGCTCCTGCGCGTGCGCAGAAGGCATCAACAAGGCCATCGCCGCGACAACTAACGTAACGACATAGTGATTCGTTTTCATCGGTGCATTTCCCTGTACTGCCGATTAAGGCACGTTAATGCCCGGATTGTGGTAACGCGGCGCAAAGCCGAAAATATTGTTTTCCGGGTCGGCAATGTAATAGATCGAGTGGCCCCTCGTCGAGGAATTCCATCGCTCGATGAGCGGACTGCCCGCTGCTTTGGCTCGCCGCACCACCTCCGCCTGATCGGTGGTTTCGAAGATAACCACGACGCCCTGTTGGGTCCGGCTTGTCTTGGGGCCGCCCGGCTTGGTGTTCGGATCCATGGCGAGGATTTCCAGCGACGCGTGGTTACCTTCCAGGTAAATGAACACGCTGCCGCGTTCCGACACTCGGGCAATCTTCATCCCTAGCGCCTCGTAAAACTTGGCAAGCTTGATCGGGTCGGGTGTGCGCAACAGGATGGTCGGCGCCGATGTGAACCGCGCCGCGCTAGTGGTGTCTCCGCTTACTTCTTGTGCGTTCACACTTAACGGAGTCTGCAAAACCAATGCGCAGCCGATTGCCGTCAGCCAAGCGGATGTACTGAATATTCGATGAACACGCGACATGATATTGTGCCTCCCAACTAATGGTACTGGCGGAGAAAACCGACCTAAACGCCCACTGGGTCAGCAGCCGACATGCAATTATCACTCAACATGGGCCACCCGGGCGACCGCTTTTGGCCAGAAGCGGACCTTGGAACAAAAGAACCTCAACCATGCGTCGACCCGAGTTGGTAGTATTCACAAAAACACCCATTCAATAAAGGGCCCTCATGACAAGCATCAGCAAGGAATCAGCCTTCGTCCGCAATGTGCGAGGCAAGATGCTCTACATTGGCGATGAGGATGAGGAACGCGGACGGGAGTGGTTCAGCTATAGTTTCCGCGAAGACGGTCAAATCACTCTTAGGGCCTATTGCGAAATTGACGACGCCCGGGTCGAGCGGGACGTAGTCTACTCCATGACGGCGGATTTCCGCCCCCTTGATTGCTTCGTGCGACTTCACTCGAACGGCAAATTCCTTGGCACGGGATGGATTCGCGTCAACGGCAATGAGGCAGAATGCGAGGTGTTCAACACCAGCCTAGGCCGTTCAACGCAGCGGGTGTCCTTACCCGGGCCCGTGATGAGTTTTGGCGCCCACCCCTTGTCCAATGACGCGCTTGCGGTCTCAGCCTTCGACCACAAGAATCCTTCCCGCGTCCAAACCATAACCAATCGGTTGTCGAGCTCACCGCTTTTGGACGGCGCGAGCGGGCCGCTACTGGGCGTGCGGGACTTGATCGTTGAATACGTGGGGGCTGAACGCGTTGATACCGCTGCGGGCACCTTCGAGGCCCACCATTATCGCTTTCCGACTATGCCCGACAAGCCGCTGCACCCAAGTGGGACGCCCCTATCGCAAGATGTTTGGGTCACTCACCCGAATTTTCTGTTTGTACGTGCCGAAGTGCGGGGGTATTTGAAAAACCGAAGTGGCTTCGGGCGCTATGAGCTGGTGGAATTCCAAGCTGATTCCACGCTGGAGCCAAGCAGCCTCCCTTGTTAAGAGCAAATCGACCCGAACCCATGGAACGTCCTCCGGTTAGCTGGCTGCGAGTGTGACGCAAGCGCATTTAGGATGGTAGACGCCTGACCATGGAGCAAACTGCCGAATTTCTTGTCGCCATCGGTGGGATCCTGTTGCTTGGACTGGCCGCGGATGCTGTCGGCAAACGCACGTTTCTGCCAAGAGTGACTCTGTTACTGGTGTGCGGCGTGGTTATCGGGGAGAGCGCGCTGGATATTATTCCGACCGGCGTCAGTAACAGCTTCGAGCTGATAGCGAACTTGGCGCTCATGATGGTTGGCTTTCTGCTCGGCGGCAAGCTCACCATTTATTCGCTGAAAAAGTCCGGCCGCCAGGTGATCTGGATCTCGGCCTGCGCCGCTCTGGGCAGTACAGTAATAGTGTCGCTGGGAATGTTGGCTGTCGGCCAGTCTCTGAGTGTTGCCGTCCTACTGGGTTGTATCGCTGCGGCCACTGCCCCGGCCGCGACAGTCGATGTCGTACTGGAGTCGGGCAGAGACACCGGCTTCTCGCGGCTTTTGTTAGCGATAGTCGCGGTGGATGATGCATGGGCATTGATTCTGTTCAGTATCGGCCTGGCAATGGTGTCCCTATTGAACGGCATGCAGGATGTTCCGGCCTCTCTCCTCGTCGCGGCACGCGAAATCTTCGGGGCGTTGTTGCTGGGTGGAATCATAGGCTGGCCCGCCGCCAAGTTGACGGGCCGTATCCGGCCTGGCCAGCCGATGCTGACTGAGGCACTTGGCTTCGTTCTCGTCTGTGGGGGCGCCGCGGTCTGGCTAGACGTCTCCTTTCTGATCGCCACAATGG
>JAHEKG010000188.1 GCA_024638475.1 Rhodospirillales bacterium
CGTGGCCCTCTCGCAAGATGGCCTGTTTGTTGCCGGCGGAACCGAACGCGGTGTCATCGAGATTTGGAACACCGATGGCTCCCGGGCGGTGGATCACATCGCAGCGCATGCTGGCACCGTCGGCGCGATGGCCTATGCGCCGTCCGGTAGGCTGTTGGTGACCGGCGGTGCGGACGGGGCCGTCAAGGTTTGGTCCACCGACGGCACGTTGCGCCAGGGCTTCGCCTCGGCCCACCAGGGAATGGTCCGCGCCATCGCCTTCACGAGCGACGGTTCGGCTTTCGCAACGGCCGGAGATGATGGGTTGGTCAGGCTCTGGGGCAGCGACGGTACGTCCCGGCACAGCGGTATGGCTGGCCATGAGGCCTGGGTCCGCGCGCTCACCTTTGCAGCGGATGGCACGGTGCTGGCATCCGCGGGCGATGACGGTGCCGTTCGCTTGTGGACGCAAGCGGGCCAGGCCATCGGCATTCCGTTAAGGGGTCACGACGGCTCGGCCAGCGCGGTGGCGTTCTCGACCGACGGCTCGCAGATCGTCACCGGCGGCTATTTCGACAGCAGAGTCCGGCGCTGGAAAATCGACGCCGTGCCGCAAGAATAAAGCTCAAACCTGAGCCGGCTTGCAAAGTAAAAACCGGCGCGCGTCTGCTTTACGATTCGCGACCTAGTGTTGGTTAGCCGGCACATCCAAACTGGACCGGTCGACACGCTTACCGCCTTTGTAGACGGCATCGATCAGGGTGGTGTTATGAATATCCACGGTCGGATCCGCGGTGAGCAGCACCATATCCGCCAGCTTGCCGGGCTCGATGGAGCCAAGCTCAGCCTCGACGCCAATGTAGGCCGCCGCATTGAGCGTGCCCATGCGTATCGCGTCGATGGGCGGGATGCCGGCTTCAACCAGAATTTCCATTTCCTGATGGGCCATGGCACCCATGGTGCGGTCCGTTCCCATGGCGATGGTCACGCCTGAATCGTAGAGAAACTTAATGTTTTGCATGATCGCGGGGCGTAACGAACTCAGCCAGCCAGTGTACGCCGAGCCGCCGAAACGCTCGCTTACTTTAATCGCCCTGCGGGTCGCTTCCGGGACGGTGGCGACAAACAGCGGTTCGTCCAGGAATGCGGTATCGGCTTCGATCCGGGTCATGGTCGAAGAGAAAATGACTCCCGCGGCGGCGGCTTCCTTGGCAAAATCTGCGTTCGCGGCGTCGAGATAAATCGTATGCGCAAACGCATCCGCCCCGGCTTGCATTGCTTCTCTCGCCAACTCCACTTCAGACACATGCACCGTCGTACGGATGCCATGGTCATGCGCGTAGGCCACCAATTGGGTCATCAGATCGATTGGGATCAGCGGCATGTTGCGCCCCATCGGGCCCATGCCGCGGCGTTCACGCGTAAACTTCAACAGATCCGGTTTCATTGCGAAGATGGCATCGAGTTTCTCAACGCCGTCTGCGTAGTCGTGGACGACGGTACCCCCCGCACAACAGCCATGCCCTTCCGGCGGCGCAATCAAACTCACGGTGGTGTAAATACGCGGACTACGGATACGGCCGGCGCGTTCATCCGCCCGCATCATGGTGATGTAGGGTGCGTTGTTGCCGGAGTCGTAAACGGCCGTAACCCCCGCATACAGCAGCCCCTCCATAACGGGAATACCCACTTCGGGTTGACTAACCAGGGTCCGGTTGCCCGGGCCCGTGCGACCACCGGGAACGTGGACATGGCTATCGATAATGCCGGGGATGAGGAACTTCCCCGTGCCATCCACCCGCGGTGTGCCGGCCGGTACCGATAGCGGCCCCTTAGAAACAGCAGCGAAGCGGTTGCCTTCAATCAGGACGGAGGCGCCTTCGACCGGCGCCGCGCCCGTGCCGTCGATGAGCGTGACGTTTTCGATAAGCAGGAATGGTGCCTGCGCGTGGGCCTGCACGCCGTAAACACAAACACACACGAGGAGTGAAATTTTCAGTACGTTTTGAATCATGCTGCGTACCCCTGCTCCGTTTACTAGAGATGCGCCCCGACTGTATCGCGGCAATCATCCAATACCCTTAGCTTGGGCATGATGGACGAGACGCAAGGCAGGCCATACTTGGAACGCTGCTAGCCCGGTTTGTCCGCACCAAGCAAATGTCGGAGCGCGGGTGACATGACGTTGAGATGATCCCTTACTGCGGAGACTCCCGGGGTATCTTCCGCAACCACACGGATCGTTTGTCTTTCGGCTTCGGTCTGGGCGCCACCCCAAAGATCAACGACGCCGGCCGAGACGATGACGTTAACCGCTCCGCTGACTCCAATATCATTGTGCAGCCTATTCAGAATCGTAGCGCGGATTGCCTGGTCATCGGGCGAAGAAGACTTTACTGGCGGAGTGATCCCGGGAGGAGGCTCGGGTGACGCGGCAAGCCCATGGAGGATATTGGCACGACTGATGATGCCGATCAGTTTTGCTCCTCGCAGGACCGGGACTCGTTTGATCTGGTGTTTCTCTAACAGTGCAGCAACATCGGCTAGAGAATCCTTCTCGTCGACCGTTGTCACAGGGGTGCTCATCACGTCTTTCGCCAGGCGTCCGCGTGCTTTTGTGTATTTTTGAGCTTGTAACTTAGGATCGAGCAACCCGGCCAGCCACCAGGAATAACCTTCGTGATCGTCCGAGTCCGCTCTATGGACCAGATCGCCTTCGCTGACTAACCCGACCAGTTGTTCGTTGGTGTCGACGACCGGAACGGCACTAATACGCCATCTGAGGAGTATTCGCACGATTTCCTCGACCGGAGTGTCTTCCACTACGGTGATGACCCTAGTTGTCATGATGTCTTTGGCTAGCATGCAGCGTTTATCACTTCATCCGTGAGATTGATTGCTTGGTTTTGATTATACCGCTCCTCCGGGCTTCACGAATACCATCGTGAAGACTTCCGAATTTCTGGTTGCCAGAGCGTTGCTGATTCCCACCAATTTCACCCGCCCAGGCTAGTTGGCCCGTGGTGTCAATCAGGTCCGGTTTCCAGTTCGACCAGCACATACTCCAATCCCGGGTCTTTGATTTGCTGCAGCACGAGGATACGGTCCTCTTTGGTCGTCCAGACATCCATGAAACCGTTGGAAGAATGCAGCGTTTCGAATGTCCCCGCCGGCGTAGTGATGGTTTCTTCGCCGATGAAAGTCACCGTAGCCTTGAACAGACTGCCCAGCACCGGCGCCGTGGCGCTGCGCACGGGGCTGATGTTGTAAGCCACCATCGGTTTTTGTTCGCCGGGCGCATAGTCGCCCCACACGCCCCAGGCGTTCAGGCCCTCGCCGTGGGTCACGACCGATAAGTTGTGGGGCACCTTCAATATGTGTTCGCCGTGGCCATCGGGCCCCCAACCGACGGCGCGGAGTTGATCACCGTCGACGGTGACGCGAATAGAACCCTTATAGCCGTCCGATTGCCAATAGCTACCGTAGGCCTCCAGGGGTCGAAACGACGGTTCGACCCGCATCACGATATGCAGGTGGCTGTCGCGGGCGAACAGATCCTTCCAGACCATCATCGTGCGGGTGCCGTCGGGGTGCACGGACAGGCGGAAGTGCTCTTCTCCGCGGGGCCGATGGCCTTCGATGGTGCGAAACACGTGCTTGCCGGCCACCCAATGGGCGATATTCGCGTTGGGACGGGTGTTATCCGGCGCCCGTTCCTGGGCATAGGCGCCCACATGGGCCAGGCCCAAGCTAATAGTGGTCAACAGGACTGCGCGAATCATGGTTTCTCCTAGACGATCTGTTCGGGCGTGCTTCGCCGCTACTTCTCGACAAACTCCACCTGGGCCCGATCGGTATAAAACGACAAATGGTTTTTCAACCCCGCTACTTCCGGATAGGGGTCCTCGTAGCTCCAGACGATATTCTCTTCCACGTCGCCACCGTGCTTGAAACTCCAATAGGCCGCGTGGCCCTTGAACGGACAGTAGGTGGAATGAGCGGTGCGCTCGAAGTATGCCATCCGGACGTCGTCGCGAGGCAGATAAAACACCGGCGCGTGTTTCGTCTCTGCGATGATCAGCGCCTGCTCCGATGCGGCAACCACCTGGCCGTGAATCCGCACCGTGACGCTGCCGCGCGCAGTAGATATCTCCACCGCGTAGTCCGGGATTTGGGCTAAGACCTTCTCGCGACTCGGGGTGACAGGAAATTGGGGCATGGGTTAGTCCGTCTGGCTGGGAGCAAAGATACCGGTTTTGAGCGCCGCGGGCATCAGGCGGTGGATCAGTGGATACGAGGGCGCCCAACGGGTTGCCCCGCCGCGCAACTCGGCTCACAATGAACCACCTAACACTTCAAGTCTAACGCTTGCCGGAGAACGAGGCGATTTGCGCCAGGCCCCGGCATCGACCCAGGGGAGGTTCCGATGGATCGACGAACACTATTTGGCATGACCGGAGCGGCGGCGTTGGCCGCCACCCTGCGGCCTTTGGCGGCAGCGGCTAAAGAGGCCTTGCCCCTGGACCTGCGCGGGCAGGACGGGCAGTTGCGACGCCTGCCGAGCCTGGATGTCGCGAGCAACCAGGAATTTCTCACCGAGGTACGCACCTGGGTACAAAGCGCCCCCGACGGGCTGATGCGCGTTGCCCGCGCACGGGCCCGCGAAGTGCTCGAAGCGAACGGCTACGGGCCGCGGGATACGCTGCCGGTAGCCAAAATCATCGAGATGATGGAGGCCGACGCGACCATGATGGCAAGCGCGCGGGCCTGGTTGTCTACCCAGCAGCTCACCTGGCAAGGCGTGAAGCAACTATTCGACGCGAATCGTGATGCCTACCTGGAGGAGTTGCGCGCCGCGGAGCGGCGTGGGCCCGGCTCGCTGGAACTCAAACCCGCGATGCATATTCCCGATTACGCCAAGCACGAGATCCACATCCAGCCCGGCGGTTACGTCGGTGACCCGCTGGCGGGCTACATTTATCACTACGGCACCAATAATTTCTTCATGGGCCATAACAACCAAGACGAGGTCCAAGTGGGCGTCGCCACGGCGGCGCCAGCGCCCAAGAACGGCAACGTCAAACGCGTTTTGGAAATCGGCTGCAGTTGCGGGCAGACGACGGTAGCGTTGAAGCGGCGTTTTCCCGATGCCGAGGTGTGGGGCATCGACGTCGGCGGGCCCATGGTGCACTACGCACACATGCGCGCCTCGGAATTGGGCGTGGATGTGAACTTCCGCCAAGCACTGGCCGAGGCCACGGGTTTCCCGGATGGCTATTTCGACATGGTGGTGTCCTTCATCATCCTGCACGAAGTGCCGAACGCCAAAAACACCGAGATCATGCAAGAGGTCAGCCGGGTGCTGCGCAGCGGCGGCACCTACTACCCGGTGGATTTCTTTACTTCGAGTGCGCCGCCGAGGGAGGCCTACGGGCGTTTCCACCGCTGGTGGGACCATCGCTGGAACGGCGAAACCTGGGCCCTCCAGCACATGGACTACGATCTGCCCGGCGACTTGGAACGCGCGGGCATGGCCGTGAACAAGAAGGGCCCGTCAGCGACGATGATGCGAAATGCCGGCTATCGCGGCCGACCGAACCTGTTTGCCACGAAGCGCGTCTGAGGAAGTTGCTAGAGAAGTCCGCTAGGGACGTCCATTAGAAAAGCCCCCTAGGCCGTTCGCATCGCCCGCACCGAGTCCGGAGGTTAGCGGGCGCTAACTTGGCCTGTATTAATGGAGTGCCGGGACCGCTTCGCTGCGGCGGGTCATCGTGCAGTTCACCAGCATCCACTGCAGGTTCATGCCAATGCGCTCCGCGTCGGGTTCGGTGAACGCGTACGAGTGCGCTTTGACCGTGCCGTCCTTGAGCTTTTCCAGCGCATAAATCACCAGCGAATCCCGGTTAAAATTGCCGTCGCTCTCGTTGTTCACGTGCCAGGTCACGGCGCGCAGCGTCAATCCGAGCGTGCGCGGCTCGGCCTCCCGCGTCTGGAACCATTCCATGCCCCCGCGATCATGCAGCACGATATCGTCATAGCGTTCGAACGGAATGTCGCGGCCACCGGCCACACCGGGAATATCGGCATAGCAGTAAAAGATGCGCGCGCGCTCTAGCCAAAAGGGCTCACCGGAGGCCACGCCCGTGATGCGCTCGCCCGTATCGATGCGATACTTGTGGTCGACGAAAAAAAGGTCGTAATCGGAAACCTCGATGGTATTCGCGGTATAAACGGGTTCACCCTGCCAATCGAAACGGCACGCCTTGTCCCGTTGTTGACCGCGAAAATGCTCCGCGCGGCGCTTGAAGAAGTAATCGCAACCCTCCGTGCGCCGTAAATCCTTGGGCGTCAACGTGGCCAAGTCTTCAATGCGAATTTCGCCACTCATTTTCATGTAATGCTGCATCGTCACTTCGTCGTCGGCGCCGTCCGCCGTTAAGGTCGCCAGTCGGTATGAGGTGGACCCGCCCTCGCCCGCACCCATTGCGTTTTTCCAAAGATAGACGTAGTCGCCGAACGCGGGGGCTTGCACGCGGGTAATGGTCGTCGTAATTCGCCCATGCCGATCGTCCTCGGCCAAGCCTCGCCGCTGATCGAAATAAGCCTGATTGGCATTGTCATAGATGCCCGGCAGCATCCCGGCCATGATGAGCAGGCTGCGTTCCGCAACCGTCGAGTCCATGCCCTGCGCGTGAACGATGGCCGGGAAGGCGAGCAATAAGGTGAATAGTCGTCGAATCATAAAATCGGCCTGTTGTTGGGGGTTACATGCAACGCGGGCGGCGGACACCCGCCCTTTTCAATGTCGGCTTGTGTCGCGCACTCCTCGACGCTCACGTTACCATCAGTAACAACGCTGCTGCCAAACAAATATGCCTTAGTTTTTATGGCCCACGAACAGCCGACGGGGTTATCATGGCTGCAACGTGTTACGGATGATGACCCGATGTCCATCGATCGCCGCGAGCTGCTGCAAATTGCCGCTTTCGCAGGGCTAACTCGCGTGGCCGCCGCCGATGAGGCGCGCCAGGCCGCCGCCAAACCCTTAC
>JAHEKG010000011.1:0-18140 GCA_024638475.1 Rhodospirillales bacterium
CTGCCAAAAATAGGTAGGAAGACGAGCTGCCAGGTGTAACTGGGAAATATCCCGATCGCGCGGGATTCCGCACCTTCCCCTAGGACCATGGCTTTCACCCAACTACCGACACGCTCGTGAAGTTGGCTGCCATCATCGACTGCCATATACAGGAAGAACACCGCTAGAATCGCCCAACCGACCCGACTGGACGCGGAGCCGCCGTTAGCCTTGACGACGGCATACAGGAGTACCGCGGTGAGTCCTAGCATCCATGTCTGGGTGACGGCGAACCACGAAGCAATGCCGTCTTCACGGGTAATGTTAAAAAACCTCCGCACTGGTCCGGAGTCGACCCACCTTTCTACGTTGATAGTCGCGTCGCCCAAGACGAATAAGACTTCCGCGCCAAGCAGCACCAGGAATAGCAGACCAATCAGTCTTGGACCGTTGAATTGAAGTGATGTTGTCATGTGCCCTTCCTCACGTCATCGCAGCACCATATCAGGTTAGACTGCGCCACTGACATACGCGCTTGGAGGGGCTATGTCCGGCGATCCAACAGCCGCAGAATTTGAAACGTTGATTCGACCGCACCTGGACCGACTGTACCGGTTAGCCTATCGACTCACCCTCACGGTCGCCGACGCCCAGGACCTTGTACAGGATGTCCTCGTTAAACTTTATCCGCGGCGAGATGAGCTCTCCAGCATCGACGACCTTACCCCTTGGTTATCACGGGTGCTCTATAACCAATTCGTCCAGCAAACGCGGCGGTACCGTAGCCAACGCTTCCGGGTCGTACTGGAAACGGACGGCGACCCCATGGACAGCCTGGCGGGTCCCGGCGAGGATCCCGCCGAAGAGGCCCTACGTTCGTTTGACATAAGCGAGGTCCGGAGTGCCCTGGGGAGGCTCAGCGAAGATCATCGAACCGTCCTGCTCATGCACGACGCGGAAGGCTATAAACTCCAAGAAATTCAGATTATTACAGGGATTTCAGTCGGCACAATCAAGAGCCGGCTCCACCGCGCCCGCGCCCGGCTGCGTGAGCTGCTCACGGCAGATGGAACCTTTTCAGGCCCAAATGCGTGAAACATCCTGAGGGCCGGAAAAAATGAATGCAGAACATATCGACAACCAGCTGGATGCCTATCTCGACGGCGAACTGCCGGAGCAGGAACGCCGAAACGTTTTCGAACATCTGCATGGATGCAGGCAATGCCACCAGACACTGGCCGACGCCAAATCATTGCGAGCGCGGTTGGCTAACCTGCCCGTCGAGGGACCGGCACCCGATTTCTTTGCCCAAGCGTTGGCTAACGCAGCCAACCAAGACCGGCAGGCGCCTATGAACCGTTGGGCAACGGTTATTGGGGGCACCATCGCGGCTGGCATGGCCCTGTTGGTGGTGGTAGGAATGCTGGGCCGAACACCGGCACCCGAGCTGACGCCGGAGTTACAGGGTGTCACTTTGGCCCTTCACGAAAGCCGCACACTCAATCTCGTATTCTCGAGCGCCGAGGCACTGGAAGGAGCGCGGCTCGTCGTCGAACTTCCCCATGGCCTCGAGCTCGGCGCATATCCGGGCGAACAACGCGTTCGCTGGAAGACTAGTTTGCAAGCCGGCCGCAACGTGCTGCCGCTCGATTTGATTGCCGTTGCAGGAAACGGCGGCGAAATCGTCGCGCATTTGCGGCATGGCGACAAATCAAAGACCTTTCGACTGCGAGTGAACGTTACCGACGCGACCTCGTTTCTGATTGAAGAAAAGCCCACACCGGGCCAAGCATAGGGATGTGAACATGAAAATCATGACAACGCTCGCCACCGCTTTTGTGGCTTTCTTGCTGGGTGCCTCACCCGTCCTAGCGACCGACGACCTGGAAGTCATGATGGAAGTCAGGGATACGATGGATGACGGCGACTCAATCCTGACGGTCAGCGACGATGACGCCAGCGAAGACGGTGTCAGCGAGGATGGCGTGAGCGAGGACGACGCGGATGATGACGGTACCAGCGAAGATGGTGTCAGCGAAGACTTCGACAGCGAGGATGGCGGCAGCGAAGACGACGTGAGCGAAGACTTCGACAGCGAGGATGACCTCGACTCCGAAGATGACTTCAGTTCAGACGACGAGTCTTTCGATGAAAACGAAGAGGATCAAGAGGGCGAGCGCGACGATGACATGGAGTCGGAAGACGATATGTCCTCGGAGGATGACATGGAGTCGGAAGACGACGATATGTCCTCAGAGGATGAGGAAGAGCCTGTCGTCTAACGCGGGCTAGTTACATATCGACAGCGTATAGGGGCACCCCCAGGTGGGGTGTCCCCTTTTTCCGTCAGTTTGCGGCGCTGCCGCGTTATCCATAAAGTAAAGCGATGCAACTGCCGGGCACAATTTGGTGCAGAGCTCTTGGATTACTGCTCTTGATGCTAGCGTTAGCCTCAGCTAACGCGCAGGATCATTCAGAGGGTCGGGCCGCCTTCCTTGCAGGCAACGAACTTGCCCGGGCCGGAGTTTACCGAACTGCGCTACTGCGCTACCGCCAGGCAGAGGAGCTCGGATTCCAATCCCCACTGTTGGATTTCAACCGCGGCGTCGCGCACTATCGGCTTGCCCAGTATCAGCGCGCAGAAGACGCATTGGGCAAAGCGGCCCGAGCGCCTTCACTCGCCGCGCACGCATGGTACAACTTGGGCCTGGTGCATCGCGCCCAAGGTAATACCGCGACCGCACGCCGGTGGTTCGTACGGGCCCGGGCGGCGAGCAACGAAAAACGCTTTCGTCAGCTCGTGGATCGAGCGCTGGCGGACTTGGGCCGGCAAACCCGAGTGGAGACGGCTCGGGCAACGCCCACATCACGGCGCGACCGGCGCGATCCGCCAGGGGAATTTACATTCACCGCCTTAATGCGGATCGGCCAGGACGATAATGTCTATCGCTCGCCAGATAACGCCTACGTAGATGTCGGTGACCCGGGCCAACCTATCATCACCCCGGCCAAAAAATCGGGAACATTCATCCCCGTGGATTTGGACGCCGAATATCTCCTGCACAACGAGGCCGGCGATACGGACTTCATCTTCACTTATCGTCTGGCGGGCGACTTCTATAGCGATCGGCAACTCGACAACGCCAACGAAATATCACAGCGAATTAGCATCGCGGCAAAGATGTTTCTGGGCGACCGAACTCTCAAGACCCGCCGCCTCTACGCCGCCTTCGTCGTTCGGGATCACATTGAAACCAATTTCGATCCAGACGATGGTCTTGATCGCACGTTCAATGGCATCGACGTGTCGGATCGATTCTCCTACCGTAGCGCAGGAATCAACGCGCGCTTTCAGCAGCTCCTGGCCCGCTGGACCCTGGGTTTCGACCTACGCTTCGAACGCCGCGATTATGAGAATACCGATGCCGTTCTCCCTAATTTTGACCACAAATATGAGGACCTAGCACCGTGGTTGCGGTTCCGACTCGGCGAAAAAACGGCGCTCACCGGCCGGTTCGAGTACTACCATCGCGTCTACGATGAACGTGCTTCACGCGACTTAAATGGCCTCTTACTACTCACGAATCCCCCTACCGAATACGCTTACCAAGCCTATGAGTTGAAAGTTGATCACCGGTTCAGCCGTCGCTTTAAACTAACTGGTGAATATCGTCACGTTACCCGCGATGATCAGTTCGTGGGTTATTACGACTACGATTACGATCAAGCCAAGCTTTCCGCCGAATTCAACCCTCGTGGTCGGTACAAAGGGAGGCTAGCAGTCCTCGCCCGGACCCAGGATTACCCAAACGCCTTTGCTTTCAACACCCCGGCAGGGGGTCCACGAAATCTGGATATTCTTGCTATTACGGCAGTCAACGAAATTCGTTTGTTTCGTAACTGGTCCTTGTCCCTAGAGCTGCGGTACCGCGATTTCACTTCGACCGATCCACGTAACGAATATAGCCGGTTCCGTGGAATGCTCGGAGTGAAGTGGAACCGCTCCACGCCCTGATCATGACTCGGCCAGCGCGGGCGCCAACCGCGTGCCAATGACTTCGATAGCCTGGCGAGGATTGCCGTGGACCTTGAGGGCAACCTCGGTCAGGCCCGCCTGGGCGAAAAGCCTCAGGTCGTCAATAACACCGTCGATTGCGTCAAAACTTCCTGAGAAGGTCAGATTGGCAACCAATGCATCGACGATGTGGGCCGGTACGCCTTCGATATTGTCACGGCGTTCCAGGAAGGCCTTTAGGAAAGCCGACCGGTGGGCTTCCACGATCGCGCATTCATCGGCATCGAGGAACGTCGAAATATGCCAGTCCTGAAGCAACCCCCGCCATATCAAGCCTTGGCGTGCCTCGGCAAGAGATTCTTCGCGGTCGGGCTTGATATGCCAGGCAAAAAAGTTGTTAACCCGCAATTCGCCGCGCGAGCGGCCCGCGTCATCCAATCCCGAATCGATGGATCGATTGACCTCGCTCATCCTGGCCAGGGGCACATCCGACATCATGATTCCATCGGCCACCGCCGCTGCCATCCGCAACATGCCGGGACCCGTCGCCCCCACGTACACTAGAGGGGCTGGGGCTGTAGCCCATTCGGGGCGATAGTCCTTGAGGCTGAACATTTCGCCTTGATAGTTGAGTGCCTTGTCCGCACCAGCCCCGGTCAAAATAGTGACGCAATCACGAACCGCCGTGATACGTCGTTTGGGCTGCAACCCTGTAACGCGCATCGTCGAATGCCCGAGGCCGCCGATGAGAATCGCGGCCCGGCCTTGGCAAAGCTCGTTGAAGGTTAGCAGCCCGTCGGCAATCCGCAGTGGGTGGACCTCATACGGACTGACCGGCATCGTGCCCAAGCGAAGCCGCTCGGTGGTGGCGCCCAAGGGTGCCAGTGTCAACAGGGGATCGCGCCGGGACGCGAAACAAGATCCCCAAAGTGTGTGAAGCCCTAAGTCATCTGCTAGCTTGCCGAGTACCGCAACTTCCTCGCTCGGCAAGCCAGCGTCTAGGATGACATCAACTCTCAATCAGCACGGGCCTGCCGCTGACGCGTGCCTTCACGCTCACCGCGCGCCTGGGCGGGGGTCCATTCCCAGGGGTATTGTTTCTTCTCTGCCGCACGAATCACCAAAAAGGGTGCGGGCGTAGCCGTCGCAGTCATGAAGGCCCAAGTCTTGGCGGCAAAATCCTCATCATTGACGTCCAACGCAACCTCGGGCATGTCGATGTACGGGTCGGTGCCCTCTTCGCACAGCGTGATGTTCTTGAGATGCAGCACACGATTCGGCTCGTTCGGCAGCGTCATGCGAAATTTGAACGGATACCAACTATTCGCCGGTAAGGAACCGTTTTTCGGGTCCTTCCAGATAATCTCGCCCACCACCTCGTTGATCATCCTGCCGTGGAAATCGATCGGCTCGCTCAATTTGCGCATCTTGTATTCGATCGTCCAATGCGGATCATAGGCGGCCTTGGCGTCGGTAATCCCATCGGGCACCTGCAGCCTCAGGCCCACGATTGGGCTGCCCTTGCAGCCATGATTGACGTTTAGCGCCATAGCCGTGGAGTGGCCGGCAAGCCCCTCGTGAATACTCGCTACATTGTGAGCTGCGGCCGGCACGGCGACGGTGACACCGAGACAAGCCATAAGGACGCCAAAGGCCCGAAGGGTTTTAGAAATCATTACACTCTCCTGTAGATATCAGAGCAAAATCAACAAGGTACCAACTGGTTACCTTAGCACAACTGGCCTACTCCCTGGGCGCCATTTAACGGGTCGACTTTGGCCCGTGATTTCCCGATAATCCCCCGGGCTCGGACCGGGGTAAATATGTTCCACGTCGTCGATACGGAGATCTTCGATCGTCCGCTACTGGACGAGCTTTGCCGTTTAACGACCGTGGTACGCAGCGTGGCCAAATCGAGGGACGGCGCACGTTTTCTACAGGAATTGCTGCCCACCAAGCGGGCGATGCTCTACTTCACCCAACCCTCGACGCGCACATTCTTGTCAATGAACAATGCCTGCCATGTGCTCGGCGTGCGCACCAGCGAGATCCGCGATCCGGAGGTCTCTTCGGAAGTAAAGGGCGAGAGTTTCGAGGACAGCATTCGCACTTTTAGTTCTTACGTAGACCTCATCGTTATGCGCACGCCCGAACCCGGCTACGCCGCAAGGGCGGCGGTATTGATGGAATCGATACCCCGGCCGATCCCCATCGTTAACGCGGGCAGTGGCAAAGACCAACATCCAACCCAGGCACTGCTGGACGTGTATACACTTGAACGCAGCTTCGAAAATGACGGTGGTATCGATGGCAAGACCATCGGCATGATGGGTGATTTGAAACGCGGCAGGACCGTTCGTTCCCTGTGCCGGCTGGTGCGCCACTACCAGGACGTTCGACTCGTGTTCATCGCTCCCGATGCGTTCGAAATGGAGCCCGATATCAAGGCCTTTCTCGACGCCAACAACGTCGAGTATCATGAAACCGCGCGGCTTCATGACGCACTTCCCGAGCTTGATGCGATTTATGTCACACGCATGCAATCCGAGCATGACATCGACGACGAATCGTCCGCCGTTAACTTAGCGCCATTTACGATCGGTTCCTATGAACTGGATCTGATAAAACCCAGCGGAGTGATCATGCACCCGCTACCCCGAGGTTCTGAAATCCATCCGGATGTCGATCGGGATCCGCGCGCCGTGTATTGGCGCCAGGAACGGAATGGAATGTGGATGCGCGTCGCAATTATCGCCAAGTTACTCGGCGCAGCAGAAGCAATCGATGCCGGCGCCTCCCAGTTCCCGTAAGCGTCGAATCAACTGCGTATTCCACGGCTAAGCCGGCGTGCCGCCCGCAATCAAGCGCTCGTCCGCTGGCGCGAACGATAGATTGGGACAGGGCTCTCAGTTATTCACACGAAAGCGTGGGCTTAAGCGGATTTTGCCCTAGACTATCGGCTCGGCCCCAACGTATTACCCGCGAAACCATAATCCGATGATCCAGTACCGTCCGTTCCGACTGCTCGTTGCCACCTTGGTACTGATCCCCGGAATAACCTGCGCCCAAGATGCCGACGACAACCGGCCAACCGGGCAAGCGCCAATCCCTCGGGTGGAATCGTTGGCAACCGGCTGGTGGAGTTATTTCGAAGGGCAACCGGACCAGGTCGCCACCCGAATAGAAGCCTTCCTAAACCAAGCGGGCGAGGAAATCGCGGCCCTACCAGCCACAGACCAAGTGGACGCCGAATCGCTGCTAGGGGCCCTGGAGACCGATCTAGATGCCTACCAAGAACTGCAACTCGAGGAAGAACCCCAGGAGCGAATCCTAGAGCAACCCCAAGCCGTTTACTCGATCGACGAACTCCTCATTCTAGCCGCAGAACAACGCCGTGCCGCGCAGCGCGCGATCGCCGACGGCCTCGAAGTCGACCGTGCACAGCAAAGTGTCCAGGTCGTATCACAACGCCGCGACAATGCCTTCAAGACCTATATCGACTCCGACACCCCGAGCCAGCGCTGGCTGTCGGGCCTGCTGCTCGTGCAAAGCCGCGTAACCCTGGCGATCGCTGAACGACGCTTGCAGCTCCTGACACTGAACTATGAAAGCGCCGACCGTTACGCCAAGGCACTGAGCGAGCAGTTGACGATCGCGCGGCAGCGAGTTTCTGCCAACGGCGACGACAGTCTCGACGAAGCGGCGGCCCGCGTGGCCGAGGCGACGGCGGCCGTCACTCGTGCCGAAGCCACGCTTCGCGAAGCCGAAGTTGCGGCCATAGGCCTCGACTTGGAAACCGCTCAAGCAAGGGCACGCCAGCGATTGCAACGGCAGACGGTCATCGATGCCGAAGTGCAGTTAGAGTTGGCCCGCGTTGAACTGGCAAAGGCCGAGAGCCGCTTATGGTGGACGCGACTCCAGCTAGACACGAGTACCAACATCAAGGCCCTTAGCACGGCATCCGTGGGCTGGGCCGAATTAGTCCGCACCTCGCGCGCCAATAGTATCGAGTGGAAGCGCGACACGGAGAACGAGTTGCTCGCCGCACAGACGGTCGTCATCACAAGTCTCGACGGTCCTGGGCGGGCGCTTTTGGCAAGTCGGCAAGAAACCGCACAGAACACCCTCAAGACACTCTCGTTGTTGGACGACGCGCTTGATGATCTCGACCTACTGACGGACATCGTCGACGATACTTCAGCACTCTACTCCGGCCCATTCAAGTCGGCATTGGCCAAACTAAATAGCCAATTAAGGTCGCTGTTCAGCAAACTAGCCAGCTTCACCGACTTTACCCTCTTCGAGGTCAGCGAAGCGCCGGTAACAGTCGGCGACCTCGTTCAGGTGTTGGTGATCCTGTTCCTGGCCGTGTGGCTTTCCCGCGGCGTGCGCCATGCGTTAGCTCGAATGCGGGGCGAGGATTCCAGCGGCACCAAGGCGTCCTTGTATACCGTCGGCCGGCTGGCCCATTACGTCATCATTATCTCGGCACTGCTGATTGCCCTTGCATCAATCGGCCTGGACTTCGGCAACTTGGCGTTGGTCGCCGGCGCATTGGGTGTCGGCATCGGCTTCGGCCTGCAATCGATTGTCAGTAATTTTGTCTCCGGGTTGATCATTCTGTTCGAGCAGAGCCTGCGGGTCGGTGATTACATCGAGCTAGAGACGGGGCTTACTGGCACCGTCAAATCGATCAACGTCCGCAGCACGCTCATTACGACCAACGATAATATCGACATCGTGGTTCCCAATTCAGAATTCGTAAGCGCGCGACTTACAAACTGGACCCTCGGTGAAAAAATACTCCGCGTGCGGGTACCCTTCGGAGTCGCCTACGGTACCGATAAAGAGCTGGTTCGCAAGGCCGCGATCGAAGCGGCGCTTAGAGTGCCATATACCCTCACCCACATGAAGGGCCGCGAACCCGACGTCTGGCTAGTCGAATACGGTGATAGCAGCCTGAATTTCTTGTTGCTGGTCTGGGTCAATCGTCAAGGCGCCAAGCGCCCGACTCGGACGCGTGCTGCTTATCTATGGGAGATGGAAACGGCGTTTCACGATTACGGTATCGAGATACCCTTTCCCCAGCGCGATTTGCACATTCGCACCGCCGCACCCCCGCCGACGCTCTCCATCGACGGCAACGCACAGAAAACCTGATTGGTTGCGGCTAACCCAATCCCCGACCGCGCCGTTCAGCGGCCTTGACCGCTGCTTGAATCAAATCTTCCAGACCCCCGTCTGCCATTAGGACCTTCAAGGCTTGCTCGGTGGTACCCCCGGGGCTCGTCACACTTTCGCGCAACGCCTTCGCATCAAGCTCCTCCGTTAAAGCCAGTTGCCCGGCACCCGCAACGGTAACCGTTGCGAGACGTTGCGCCAACGCGTGGGAAAGCCCGGCGCTGACGGCGGCCTTGGTTAGTGCCTCAATGAACAAGAACACGTAGGCTGGGCCGCTACCGGAGACGGCCGTGACGGCATCCATGAGGCCCTCCTGCTCCAACCATGCGACTTCACCGACCGCTTCCAACAAACGGGCGCACAAGGCACGTTGCTCATCCGTAACCCTCTCGTTTGCGCACAGCACCGTCATGCCCTGCCGGATCGCGGCGGGCGTGTTGGGCATCGCGCGAACGACGGCCACCTCATCGCCCAGCCAATTCGAGAGAGTGGCGAGGCGAGTGCCCGCGGCAACGGATACGAATAGCGTATCGGTCGGCCGCTTCGCATACTGCGGCACGACTTTCGCCATTACCTGTGGCTTCACGGCGAATACAACGACGTCGGCGCGCGACGCGACTAGCTCGTCTAGCGCCGCCACCCACTTGACGCCAGCGGCATCGCAAGCGCGACCAGCCTGCGCATCCGGATCGACGACAGTAATCGCATCGAGCTGAAATTGATCGGCCGCCCAGCCCTGTAACAAGGCCCTTCCCATGTTGCCGCAACCGACAAGAATAATTGACAGCGATTCACCCATCCGACGTTCTCTAGACCAAGTGTGGAGCGGAACTATTCCGCGTAGGGCGAAGGCAACCCGCCGGCGCCCGCCGCAGCCTCCCATGCCTCGACGGCATGGATGAAATGATTACCCCCGCATGGTAAGAGCAAGAAACTAAACGCCTCACGCATTTCGGACACTAGCACGCCCGCATCAAAGGCACGCCTTAAATGCATGGGTATCGCAGCCCACTGACGCAACGCCGCATGCACAATGACACAAACGATTTCAGCGGTGGCCGCATCAATATCGCCCCGCGCCGTCTCCGCCACCGTTAAGTAACGCGCCTCGGCGTCAACCGGTGAAATCCCGTCGAACCAATGCGTCGTGACGAAAGCAACACTGTAGTAGCCGCGCATGGCAGCGGCAAGGGTCAGAGCGTCGGCCATTTCCGCAGACGTGAGTCCCGCCTTTTTGGCACGCTCCACATGAATGCGGCCCGTCGGTTCCTCCCTCGCTGAGAGTAGTGCTAGCCAAACCAGCTCCTTGCGGCGATCGCTAAGCACACGCTCGTCGAGGGTAATACGCGTGTACAGTTGATCGTAGACCTTCAATAGATCGGGATCGTCTGCGGCTAGCAAGCGATGGTAACTCAGCAAATAGCCTCGTTTGTCTCGCACAGCATCGAGTATTTTGGCGCGATGTCGGTCCTGATCTCTCATATCGTTTGAACCCAGAGGTCTACTCGTGGCACCCACCAACATCAACACCCCGGCGGGAAGTCGGCCCAATCTGCTACAGAAACCCAGCTACTGCAAGTCGCCCGCAACTCGGCGGATAGTCGCCACCTCGCGCCGATCAGCGCTGACAGACCTTCATCGGCGAAGAGGCGGCCCCTTCTAATGATGCGGCATAAGCCCCGCGTACCGAGTTGATGAGGGTGATTTCGGCGCCCGAGGCAATCTCGTGCAGGCTAATGCGCCGCTCCTTTATTTTCCCCATCTTAAGCAGGTATTCACGATACGTCCCGGCGAGCAAGCCGCATTCGACGGGCGGCGTAAACAACTGCCCGCCGATGTTGACGATGACGTTGGCGATTGTGGTTTCGGTAATGTAGCCGTCGCGATTCCAGAGCAAGGCATCATCGGCACCAGTCGTCTGCAATGCGCGCTCGTAAACTTCCCGGCGGGTTGTCTTGTGGTAAATGAACGGATCGTTCTGGTCGATCGGGTCCGACGCCAAGTTCAAGCGCGTTAGTCGATTGGCATTAGGCAAATACACCTTGTGGGAGGTCCGCACTCGACCATCCCGATGCAGCAACAGGCGAATCCGATGGGGCGCCGTCGAGAGCCTCCCCACGCGGCGCAGCAGTACCCCGCGAACCTTTGCCAGGTCGAACTCAAAATCGAAATAGGTCGCCGACGAACACAGCCGATCTAGGTGCTCATCGAGCAAAAACAAACCATCACGAGGCGTCCACAGCATCGTTTCCAACAATTGGAACGGGGACGCATCCGCATGAGGGACAGCCAATATTCCGGCCTTGCTGAGACACTCATCGTATTCCTCAGCGGGTTCTGAATCCCAGACGATACCCCCGCCCATGCCGTAGACAGCTTCACTAGTGCGCTTGTCGATTGTGGCGGTGCGTATCGCCACGTTGAATCTAGCCTGTCGGCCGGGTCCGAAGAAACCGATCGCTCCGGTATAGGCACCGCGCGGGCTATCCTCGAGATCGGCAATCAAAGCCATGCTCGCGACTTTCGGCGCGCCCGTGACGGAAGCACAAGGAAATAGGGCTTGAAAAATCTCCGTGATCGAAGCTTTAGTGCTGGCCGTAACCGTGGAGGTCATTTGCCACACCGTCCTGAGTTTTTCAACGTCAAACAGCATCGACGGCTCCACCGAACCAACCCTAGCGATGCGCCCGAGATCGTTCCTGATCATGTCGGTAATCATGACGTTTTCTGCTCGATTCTTGGCTGAATTCTGCAACGTTTTCCGCATGTCGAGATCATCAGCCAAAACCATTCCGCGCCGAGCAGTGCCCTTCATGGGCTTGCAGCGAACTTGTTCCCCGCTCAACTCAAAGAATAGTTCCGGGGAGGCGCACACAATCGCATGATCTTCGCATTCGATATAGGCCGCGTAACCAACGTCGGGGGCAATACCCAAGAATAACTGCCACGGCGCCGTAACCGCAGCGCATTGCCGTAGGGTGTAGTTGATTTGGTAAGTATTACCAAGCTCGATTTGCCGCTTGATGGCGCGAATCTTGGCGGAATAATCCGCGGCTGACTCTTCAGTTTCCCAGCAGGGCGTCGGGTTTGGGCCCTGCCCCGCTTCCAAGTCGGTATGGGACTCAGGCTGCTCGAACAAGCCGAGCCAAACCAGTGGCAGTTGCCCGGCCGGGCGCGTCCGATAGGCGGAGTCGAACCCCGGCGCGGCCTCATAGGTCACGAATCCAGCCGCGAAAAGCCCCGCAGCATCCGCCCGTTGTTCGGCGGCACTCATGACCGGCAAAACTTCTGCAGGATGGCTAGCGGTAAAAACATGCAGGGGATTTCGGAAGATCATCCAGCCGGAATTCTCCGCATCTCGAAGTACTACTCTGTCAAGCAACGGCGCCGATCCTCTCGAAACACCCTTTGATTCAGCCACTTATCCGGGCGGCAAGTGGCGACGATACACGCGTCATGCCGGAAAGGCGATCACTTCGAAGGCCCGCGCCCAAGGGCCTTTCAAGGTCGCCGGTGCCTTGCCATGAACGGCTTGTAGTAAAAGTCGATACTGATGGTGTGGTCGGTTTCGTTCACGGCGAAGTTGCGGCGGTACTGGAGCGTCCTGATGCCGCCATAAAGAAACGGGTCGCCGCCGTAGGTACAACGCATGAGACCCCTGGCTTCGGGCCGGCCGGAACCCGTGCATGACATGCTCGAAGGAAGCCGGGCCTCGCGCGAGAAGATCGTATTCGAGGACTCCGCACCGAGCCTATGATCGCCAACGCTGACCATCATGACCTCCGGGTCCTCTGCAAAGACATCGCTCAACCTGCTACGTGCCGCAATGATTTCATCCAATGCTGTCATTTCCAAGGTGGCGGCCACGGCATCCAATTGCATACCATAGTTCTTTTCCACAAGGTTCAGATCAACATGCGTAGGCATCTTATTAGGAAGCCGATCGTAATACAGCGTAAGCAACCCCACGATTACGGCCGCCGGCAACGCGATGCGAACGATGCTTGTCGGGCAAGACAGAGGCACCCTGGGTTTTCGTTCCTTTATGAAGCGAACCGCAATCAGAGTTGCTAGCAAGGCCGTAGCGGGGAAAAAAATGACGGCCGACGCGACCAGCTTGGGATGATGTAGAAAAGGCAGAGTGCCCATGAGCGCCAGTAAGCCATTGGGAATCATCACGACAAAAATGATCCCGGCGGGAACCGTCACCGGCGTAAGCAGCACGGTGGCCAGCCCGATGAACCACACTCGGCGCCCCTTATACCCAATGCCGAACTGCTTTAACAATATCATGGACATCAGGATCACTACCCCTAGGAACGCGGCGGGAACCAGATAGAAGCTTGCAAACAACAGCGTCATCGGAAATCTCCTGCTTAACCAGCGATCCTGATTGCCTATTAGTGCGCCACACCATCCGCCGCCACGGTGGTCTTCTCCGTTTCTTTCATCCCAATCGCTTTACGGCCCCAGCGAGTAATGACATAGACGTTAAAGAAGTGCATCGCACCGAGCACCACGAGCACCAAGCCGATTTTCGTGCTCAGGAACTCGATTGCCTCGACCAGATTGGTCGGCTTACTACCCAACCGCAGCGCTAGAGCGACGTAGCCCAGATTGATCAGATAGAAACCCACCACGAGCATGTGATTCACGGAATCCGCGATGTCCTCGCGGCCCGCAAAAGCGTCAACGAGAAACACCCGGCCGTTCGTGCTGAGCGTTTTCGCCACCCAGACGGTCATTGCCACGCTGACGATCAAGTAAATCGCGTAACTCGGTTCAATAATTCCCATGACTTTCTCCTTTCATTTATTTCTGTCAAAACAGAAATTCCTTCCCAAATTTTTTGCGCTACCCTGCCTTCCTGCGCTTACCCTTCAGCGGCACGAACTTTGCCACCGCGGAACCCATCTTCATGAGCGCGACCAGTGTCGGTTTCGGCAATGTTTTAACTTGATCGAACCAGGCTGCCAGCGTGCTCATGAAATTGAGCATGGTATTGATCTTTTTTTTGGCAAACGCCGGCGTCTGCTTATCGTCTTCGAGTTCGATTGCGCACTGGCGCAATAGCGACAGCGTCGGTTCCACTTCCCGGCGCTTACGTTCCTCCATGATCGTGACCAACATTTCCCACGTGTCGCCTTTGCAAGCAAAATGATCGCGCCGATCCCCCATCACATGGGTCACGTGCACCAGGCCCCAGCTCTGCAGCTCCTTCAGGCTGTTGCTCACATTGGACCGAGCCACTGACAGTAGCGCCGTGATCTCGTCGGCGGGCAAAGGCCGCTCTGAGAGGTACAGCAAAGCGTGGATTTGCGACACGGTGCGGTTCACGCCCCAGCGCGTGCCCATTTCCCCCCAATGGAGAATGTACTTTTCCATGACCGGGCTGAGTTGCATTATTTCACTAATTTCCGTCTTTACAGAAATGTATGATAGATATGGAATCGTGTCCTGTCAAGTTCCCCGGTGGCCCCTTTCCGTCATCCCGCGATTCCGTAACACGGCTAGGCCCATACCCTTCTCATGGGATGGCTCCCTTCGGTCCGCTTTATTCCCATGAGAAGGGTATGGCCCTAGCCGCACCACCAGGCATTTTGACAGCCATGGAAACGTTGGTTTGAACGGGAATTGGCTACCGACTCCCGCGTTAGCCGGTGTTTGCCTGTGTACACCTCTTTGGAGGGAATAAAGCGGACCAAAGGGAGCCATCCCTCCAAAGAGGTGTACACAGGCAAACACTGCCCTTCGCTGCCAGATTGGAAGCGTTTGCTGGGCCTAGCCAGCCGGCTAGAAAAAGTTAATGCGCTTCTCGTATTCGGTCAACTCGTAGAAGGTTTGCATGTAGCCCGTGCAATAAGCCTTTAGCAAGACGTAATCGCCATCGGCGGTAACCCAAGTATGGTACGGCGGATGAATATCTGTGCCCATGTAGTCATCGTTCTCGTTGGTTCCATACCGAAAATGCAAAGCATCGAACGTACCCGCCTCCACGGTAACTTTTTCCTCACCCAGGAAGCACATGACGAGACCTTCCTTACGCAACAGGATCGGCCCATCGGCACCCCGATGATGCAGTGAACACATCAAATGAAAGGGCACCCGCTGTTCGCCGGGCCCCTTGGATAGGTCATAAACATGCGTATGCATGGCATCGGCCTGAATGGGATGAGTACCGAAAAAAGGCGCCGCATGCTCGAGCTCGAAGCGCTGGGAAATTCGGCCTTCCTTAACGGTGTAACCCTCGCATTCGGCAAAGTCGTCACCGAATCGGTACCAGGACGCGCCGACGAAGGCTTCGTCTACAGTAATTTGTACCAAACCGTAGATAGGGTTCCAGTTCTTGTCCATGGTGGTCACAGAGTCGCGCAACGTTAGCGGAGAACCCTCATCGATACTGCAGTGCGCGCGCAGCGTCCGATTACCATCGAGGTGCTTAGTGTAGATAAATGTTTCCCCACCGCGTTCCTGATCTAGCTTTTCTTTTTTCTTGGACGTATAGCGAATGCGCCCGCGAATCGTTTCATGTTCCATTTCATCCCCTCTTGGTAATAGTGTTTTCCTTTTAGGCCGATGCGGCGGCCACTAATTCTTCGGATACGCTCCATAGGCGTTTCGCGGCCATATCATCCAACGCCAGTTCGCTCGGTTCAACGGCGTTACAATCGGTGAAGTAATAGCCAGATACACCGCGAAGGCTTGGGTCGCCCGCAACGTAACAACTCGTTGTCGCCCCCTGGGCAACGTTGCGGTCGTCCCAATCTCCCGCCTGCACGGACTCCGGCATATGGCGCACCAGGTTGGTCTTGATGACCCCCGGGTGGACCGCATTCGCGGAGGCATTCGTCGCTGCCAAACGGCGGCTGAGTTCCCGGGTAAACAGCACATTAGCCAATTTGGAGTGAGCGTAGGCAACGAAGCCGTCATAGTCGTCCGCCTCCCAAGCCAAATCATCGAACTTGATGCCCTGAGCCGGTGCGCGCCGATGTAATTCGCTGCTGAGCACGACGATGCGACCGTCCGGCGCGGCAGTCACCTGACCCAACAAACGGTCGACCAAGAAAAAGTGTCCGAGGTGATTGACCGCGAACTGCAATTCCACCCCGTGGCTCAAGGTACGCTGAGGTGGGCTCATTACACCCGCATTGCAAATCAGCATATCCAGGGGACGCCCTAGAGCAGCTACTTTCCCAGCCGCCGATTCCATCGAAGCAAAATCGGTCAGCTCGACGGTAAGTGGTGTAGTCTCGCCTACCACCCGGCTACAGGCAGTTTGAGCCTTCTGCAGAGTCCTTGCCGCACCGAGGACGTGAGCACCACGCTTCGCCAACACGCGCATGGTTTCGAACCCGATGCCCGAGTTGCAGCCGGTGACCAACGCCAACTTGCCGCGCAAATCCCACCCCGCGGTGGCGTCATCCGCCGTCAAATCCCTACAACTGGAGCGTTGGGGCGCCGCTGGCCTCGAAGCCGCAGCCAGTGGCAGGCCGAGAGACATAAGCGCCAACCCCCCAGCACCAACGATTATTCCGCGCCTACCGATACTGGTCTCCAATACGCATTCCATCCAACTGGGCCAATGGATTACTTTAACTCGTTGTAGAGCGCCTGACCATGCCCGGTCCGCGGCTGAAACGCGTACAATTCCCGGCCGAACTCGCATTGCGTGGAGAGACCATGAAATTGGGGCTATCGCTGGGTTATTCCGGTGCAAAAATGAAGATTGACATGGAAGGTATCCTGCATGCTGAGTCGCTAGGGTTCGATTCCGTATGGTTCGCAGAGTCGTGGGGCTCGGACGCCGTTACCCCGGCAGCCTGGGTATTGGCGCGGACGAGCACGGTAAAAGCCGGCACCGCCATCATGCAAATGCCGGCTCGCACACCTTCCTGTGCCGCGATGACCGCCATGACGCTACAACAATTGTCGGGCAATCGCTTCATCCTCGGCCTCGGCGCCTCCGGTCCGCAGGTGATCGAAGGCTGGCACGGCGTGCCCTATGGCAAACCCATCACCCGCACCCGCGAATACATCCAAGTGGTTCGGCAGATATTGGCCCGTAAAGGTCCACTGGAATTCGCTGGCAAGGAATACCAGATCCCCTACCTGGGCAAGGGCAGCACAGGGCTGGGTAAGCCGCTGAAGAGCATCATTCATGGCGATCCCAGCCTGCCCATCTATACGGCGGCCATCACCGACAACGGAGTACGCTGCGCCGCGCAATACGCGGACGGTTTCTTCCCGGTTTGGATGAATCCGGATCGCTTTGATGTTTTCAAACCGTCGCTCGACGCAGGCTTCTCGAAAGCCGATACGGAGAAGTCTCTAGACAACTTCGAAATTGCGCCGTTCGTGCAAGTTGTAATGGGTGATGATCTCGACCGCTGCCGCCAACCGGTAAAGGCAATGCTGGCCCTTTACATCGGCGGGATGGGCGCACGCAACAAGAACTTCTATAACGACTATGCCGCGCGTCTCGGCTATGCGGCGGAGGCGGCCGAGATTCAAGACTTGTATTTGGCCGGTAAGCCGCAGGAGGCCGCCAAACGGGTTCCCGATCAGCTGATCGATGATGTCAGCCTGGTCGGAACGGCCGACCGAATCAGCGAGGGTTTGGAACGCTGGCGCCGCGCGGGGGAACGTGGCGAAGTGAAGTCCATGCTGGTGCAGAGCAACTCGGCGCAGGCTCTCAATCTGTTGGCCGAACGGCTACTGTAGAGTCAGTTGGCTTTGATACTGGGCTCGCTACTGGCAGCCCAGGGCATCGGCGGTCTCTGCCGAAACGCGTTCAACCAAGCCAGCAAGTGTTCCGGCGCCATGGCGCGAGACAAATAAAACCCCTGCGCGCGGTCGCAGCCCAGCTCACTTAGGATGCCACGCAGGTCCTCCGTACTGGAGATCGGGGTGGCTCTCCCGCCGGGCTCGCGGAAGGAGGTCGCACGGAACTGGTAGTACATGCCGT
>JAHEKG010000011.1:18150-19438 GCA_024638475.1 Rhodospirillales bacterium
CTGCCGATCGGATAGATCTGTGAACAAGGTTCCTACAAATTGTTTATCGATCTTAATCTCGGAAGCGGGGATCTTCTTTAGGTGGCTCAAAGACGAATAACCCTTACCGAAATCGTCCAAGGCGATATCGACGCCTTCCTCGCGGAGGCGCTTCAAAGTCTTGTCGAGCTTTGGCCCCCCCTGCAGCAAGCTATCCTCCGTCACTTCAATGGTCAACGTCAGGTTGGTCTCAGAAAGCTGGTTACGTAGGGCCGCTACGCGATCGTAGAATTCCTTGTCTTTCATCACCTGCGGCGTCACGTTGACCGACAGGCTCATAGGCTCCTGCAGGCGCCCCCAAGCTTGGGCAGCCTCTTGCACTCGCTCGAAAATCAGCCATGTCATCGGCAAAATGACGCCGGTTTTTTCCGCGATGGGGACGAAAGAATCCGGCTGCACCATACCGGATTGCGTACGCCAACGGCAAAGCGCTTCCAACCCAACGGGTTCGCCGCTAAGAATCTCGACCTGAGGCTGAAAGTGCACATCCAAGCCACCCTTCGCAATGACCGCCTCAAGCTCGCTCTCCATCTTCCACAGGGTTTGCACCTGATGGGTGGCGTTGGCGCGATAGATATCGAACGGCAATTCTTTCTGCTTAGCTGTGCCTAAGGCCAACTCCGCTCGGCGCAGCAGATTCGAGCCGTCCTCGGCGTGCACGGGATACATTGCGACCCCAACCGTGACGTCGACGGCCAGCTGTTCGCCTTCGAAGATCATCTCCGGTAACTGCTCTTCCGCGACAAATTCGGCCACCGACATGACATCGGAAACCGACTGCTTGCGCACTGCGACGGCAAAACGTCGATCGGGAAAGCGGATCAGGTTGGCACCCTCCGGCAGTGCCACTTGCAGAGTGTCTAAATAGCGGGCGACGAAACTGCGGGCAAATTGATGTCCGAACGTCGTCGTGATGCGGTTGAATGCGTCTAGCTCGCCCAACAGCAGGCCAACCACCTGGTCCGATGGATTAGATGAAATACACGTATCGAGAAACTCGATACACCGAGCTGTCCCATCCTTGGGCTCGGGACGCGTCATTGCGCTCTCCCTGGGTTCGCGCTGCAACTGCTATTGGAGCAGGTCCCGCGCTGACTGACCGTGAGGTACATCACGACTCCTAAGCAGGGTCGAACCGACAATCCGTACCATACCGGGTGGCGGGGGCACCGGCAGAGAAGAGGTTCACGTTTCCGGGACTAAGGCCGGCCGACCCTTCAGATGTCGGGGCCCCGCCCTAGCCCGCCTA
>JAHEKG010000011.1:19448-27077 GCA_024638475.1 Rhodospirillales bacterium
ACGGGGCTGCCTAGACCAGCGACTCGACCCGTTCGAGCACGCGATCTACAATGTTTTCCGTGTTAAAGACATGGGTACACAGGCGGATAGCCTTGAAACCAACCGGACTGTGATCGATAACGCGTCCGACCACGTTGATGTCCTCTCGCAGACGCCGGGCCACTTGGCTCGGGTCTAGTCCGGCTACTTCAAAACTCGTAATACCCGCGGCCATTGCCGCCGGGGTATGTAGCGTTATGCCGGCAATGCTCTGGAGACCTTCGCGCAGGCGATCACCGAGCCGACCCGTCTCACGTTCCACTACTTCCAGACCGACCGTCTCGAATTCGTTGATCGCGGCAAGTGTACCGGCCAATTGCGGACCCGCATATGTGAAAAGCCCGCTCATGCGGCGCATTGCGCACGGCCACTCACGGCGAAAATCCAGATCGGCGGGTGCCGATCGCTCCCCGAATCGCGTTTTTTCCGAGAAACCGTGGAAGGTTTCGACAATCAATGGATCGAGCTTGTCGCGAAGTTGTGGCCGCACAAACAACGCGCCGCTTCCATATATCCCGGACGTCCATTTGTGCAGGCTCGTCGCATAAATGTCGCATCCCAAATCACGGACAGAAACCCGCAACATACCGGGCGCTTGCGCCCCATCCACAACAGTGATAACTCCGCGCTCGCAAGCCATCCGGCAAATGGCGGCAACCGGCAATACCGAACCATCGGTGTAGTTGACGTGAGAAAAGCTCAGTACTCGGGTCGCGGGCCCGATGGAGTCTGTAAAAAACTGCAATACCTCCTCGGCGGTACCGCTGCCCGTCGGATAGTGGAGTTGCCGCACGCTGACGTCACCGTGCTGAGCGCGATACAACCAGGGATAAACCCCGGCGGGATGCTCGTGATCATGGGTCAGAATCTCGGCACCGGGCGGCAGGGCTAAGCCTCTAGCCACCACATTCATCGCTTCGGTGGTACCAGACAACCAAACGATATCGTCCACGGCCGCGTCCAGAAACCCTGCGACAGCGTTCAACCGCTTGCGCACAGACCCGGCGTCCAGATGCGCTTCGAAAAAGCGACTGAAATCCTCGTTCATCGCCCGACGAACCCGCTGTTCAGCGGCCAGTACGGTGCACGTCGATGGGCCGAACGTGCCAAAGTTCATGTACCCGGGATCCGCACTCCAGCGCTGCCGCAGCGCTTCGATGGAATTGGGTACAGTAGGCGATTGAGCTTCTGAATCCACGAGAGATGAGGGTATCATGCTCCGTGGAGCCCGGTCGGGGACCGCGCACCGCAATTGCTCATTGGAGGGATAACAACATGAACGAAGCAGCGACTCCGAAACTGCCGCGACGACTGGGCTACACCACACTCTTCTTGCTGATTATTACGGCCGTGGGATTACTGGTAGCCGGACCGGCCTACCGCATGGGCTTGCTGTGTTTCGTCGTCGGCATACTTGCGTCGGTGTTGAATCTCCGCAAGGGGACGCAGGGAATGGTCGCCATCAGCGTGCTCGCCACCCTCGTCGGCCTAGGCCTGACATTGAACAACCTCAACTGGTTCAACAAAGCAAGAGGCGTACCCCCGATTCACGATATTTCCACCGATACGGTCAACCCCCCGAAATTTGTCGCCGTTGTGCCGTTACGCGCGGATGCGCCAAATCCTGTCGAGTACGCGGGTGAAGAAACGGCGGCCAAGCAGATGGCTGGCTATCCGGAATTGAAAACGGTTCGCCTGGATGCGGACCCAGGAACGGTATTTAAAGCCAGCGTGGAGACGGCAAAGGATTTGGGCTGGAAGATGGTGGCCGAGGCTGCCGATGAGGGCCGTATCGAGGCAACCGATACGACGAGTTATTTCGGCTTCAAGGATGACGTCGTCATTCGCATCCGCAAAGATGCAATGGGCACGGCGGTCGACGTGCGCTCCAAATCTCGGGTCGGCCTGGGCGATGTGGGCGCCAACGCCGATCGAATCCAAGCCTTCCTCGCTGGACTGGAAGCGAAACTCTAACTACCGCGGCCGTCCGCTGGGTCAATCCAGGGCGGCCCGCATGCGATCGCGGAGGTCGACGAGCCGCAGATCCTCTGCGCGGTTGCGCAAGACCATCCTGGCCCAGAAATAAGCCAGCAAACGCACGAGCCGGATAGCGTCCGGGAAGGCGTTCGCCCGCAACACGTTGTCGCGGGACATGACATTGAGAAACTCTGCACGGCGCGCGCCTTCAATATCGCCGAATACTGCGATCGTGGCCCAGTCCACCACCTGATGCCCTCGACCGGCGTATTCGAAATCAATGAGGCGCAGACCCCCACCCGCCAACTCCAATACATTGGCCGGCAGCAAATCGTTGTGGCAAACGACGGTTGCCGCGTTGTCGCGCTCGTGCTCTACGGCCAGTTTCAACAGCTCTTCACGATGGCTCTGCTCCCAAGGTGTCATGGCCTCCCCCGGCGGAAGATTCGTATACGCCGTTGCGGCTGCTAGGGGAGAATATCGAGGCAGGGGATGACTGAGCTCATTAAAACGCGAGAGTAGTCTTGACAGTCTTGGCCAATTGCCAGGGTCGGCGAAATCCTGGTCCGCCCAGGTACGCGCGTCGCCTAGAAACTCGGCGGCCACGACACCCTCCGCAACGTCGGCCAAGCGAATCTCGGGCGCCAAGTTTCGTGCTGCAGCGGCGCGCCATAAACTGATTTCGAATTCGGGAGGCAGCCTGCGGGCGGCCTCGAGCGGTTGCCAACGGCGCACGACTACCGCTTCCTCTGCTCCGCGCAACAACCAAGTCTCGTTGGATAATCCGTGGCCGAGGCGCTCCGCCGTGAGCTCACCGCGAATCCGCAGCTTGGTAGCAACCTCAGCCAGCAGTGGTTCAAGCATGGGCCGCTTGCTCCCTGTAAGCGCGGTTCCAAGAGACGATTCCGACGACGATGAGAATGATGTAAAGGCCGAACAAGACGGCTGTTAGCACCAGACCCCGGCTCAGGTACAAGTAGATGGAAACACTATCGATCACCAACCAATAGTACCAATTCTCTAAGATCTTGCGCGCGACCATCCATGTCGCGATCACCGCCGCAACTGTCGTAAATGAATCTAGCCAAGGCAAAGCAGCGGCCGTCCGGCTCATCAGGAAACCGAAACCGACGGTGCCCACACCGATCAACGCCACGAGACGTACATGTCGGCCCCACGTCAGCCGAGAAATTGGTAGTTCGCCGCCGGCCTCACCACCCCGCCACTGCCACCATCCGTACACCGCCATCGCGGCATAAAAGATTTGCAGCGCGCTCTCCATGTACAACAGTTTGGTGTAAAAAATCACCAAGTAGATCAACGTGCTCGAGAATGCCGCGTACCAGCACCATATGGAACGACGCACGGCTAACACGAGGTACAGCAGGGCCAATAGGACCGCTACGCTTTCCCAGCCGGACCAGGCTTGGACCACGGCCTTAGAAGCGCGCTTTGAAAGTAATTCCTACCTGACGCGGATCACCTTGCTTCAGGTAGAGTGCCTCTGGAAACGCCGGTGGTTCATTCCCAAAACAAAACCCGCGGGTAGCGAACTCTTCGTCGAATAGATTACGAACCCAAACGGCCGCCGACCAGCGGGGCCGGCCGTAGCCCACCCTGGCGTTGACGAGCCGATAGCCGGGTAAACGCTGGTTGATGCAAAACAGTGGATCATTCGGGGTGAACCCCGGTTCGAAGTAGTCGATGAAAGCCGCAGCCCGACCGATCATGTCCAGGCGGCCGAACCAACCCCGCGGGTGTTCGTAACTGATCCCAAGATGGTAGCTGTAGGCCGGGGCGTGAGGCTGTTCCCTGCCCTCGATTGCCCCATTATTGCCGAACTGCTCGACCTTGGTTTTCAGCAGGCCCAACCCACCCGATAATAACCAACGCTCCGCGACACGCCAGCGGGCACTCGCCTCTAGACCACGATTGAATCCTCTACCCGCGTTGCTCGTAAAAAAAACGAAGCTGGCGGGGTTGTTGGGGTCGAGCTGTGTCGTCGTCTCGACCTGCTGCTCCTCGCGCTCGGCGAGGAATAACACTAGGTCGCCGGACCAACGGGCATTGCTAATTTTCAAACCGACCTCGTAATTTACCAGGTACTCTCGGTCAAACAGCGCCCGCGGATCATCCGCCGGTACGCCCAAGTTGAACCCACCGGCCTTGTAGCCGCGCGCAAGCCGAGCATAGAGGTTCGCAGCGGCGGTCAATTCACGCGTCAGGGTGAGCTGACCTCCCAGCATCGTCTCGTCCGGCGAGAAAAGATTCCCTTCATTGTCGCGGTAATCCGCTGATCGATTTTCGACCCGCAACCCCGCTGCCAAGGTCCACGGCTCCGGCAAGGAATATTGAACGTCCACAAACGCCGCCAGGTTCGTCGCTTCGTAGGCGCGCTCAGTACGGCTATCCAATACGAATGGAAATTGCGCGAAAGCGGGATCAACGTATATACCCGCATCCTGCTTGTCATTGACCTCGGTCAGCTCGAGGCCATACAGCCCCACCACCCAGTCCAATCGCCCACCGAGCAATCCGCCGGCAGGCAGCGATGCGATTCGCAGCTCCTGGCTCAGCGTATCTCTCGAGCGTCGGGTTGCCGAGATAAAGTCGTATTGAAACGGCGCCCAAAAGTCGTCGTTGCCCCAATCGGCATCGAAACTGACGGCGATGTTTGACTGGGCCATCGAACTAATGCTGAGCAACTGGATACGTTCCCACCGCCGAGTAAGCCGCAGCGCCGCCGCCAACGACCGCTGCGCATCCCGGCCGGGATTGTCCGAGTAAACCGTCAGGCCGTTGTCGATCGCGAAGGCGTCGTAGCCGTCATCGAGGTCGACGTAAAACGCTGTCAACTGGGCGTCGAACGTATCATTGGGCTGCCAGCTCAACTTGCCCCGCAGCGCGGTCTCGTCGCGCCGATGGGTGTCGTTGCGGCCGAGGAACGGATTGCTCCGAAACCCGTCGCTCTGGTAGTGATGCCATGACAGGCGGCCGGCTACCTGGCCCGCGAGCGGTCCGCCGACGCTGACACCAAGGCCCTTAGCGCCATCCTGTGCGAAGGTTACCTCCCCCGACAGATCGAAACGCTCCGGCGCGGGGGTAGTGGTCACATACACGAGACCGGCAAGGGCGTTGGCTCCGTAGCGGGTTCCCTGCGGGCCGCGCAACACCTCGATTTGGTGAACGTCGAACAGGGTCGCGATGCCCCCCAATCCCGAGAAATCCACGTCATCGACGATGAACCCGACGGATGGATTAGGCGCCCCTTCGTACTGCGCGAGTTCGCCAATGCCCCTGATTTGGAAGTATTGAGCCCGGTTCCCCTCACCGGAATAGGTCAAGTTGGGTACTAGCAAACTCAATTCTTCGAAATGCTGAGTCGCGGCCTGCTGGATGAGGGCATCGTCCAACACCACAACGCTGCTCGGTACTTCACGCGGATCGGCCGGAGAGAATTCGGCGGTCACAACGATTTCTTCGAGGCGCCCATCAGTGGCGGCCAAAGCAGTGGCGCTGGTCGCCAAGAGCAGCCAGATGGAAATAAGTCGATTCGGTTGTTGCACCACAGATCACCTCCCTACGCCGGTACGAGCCGGATCAGGTTCATAGGGTTAAACGGTGAGCGCGTGCGGCTAGCGCGGCCGATTTCTCAGGTCCAGTCAGACCACCCCCGTGTATACCTCAGCATTTTAGGGAGTTCCGGTTCATTCGCGCAAGCGCGGCATAAGCTCCACTAGATTGCACGGACGGGTGCGGAAATCGAGCTGGGCGGAAATCAAGCGATCCCAGCCGGTTGCACAGGCGCCGCTGGAACCGGGCAAACAGAAGACATAGGTCGCATTCGCGACCCCCGCCAAACAGCGCGACTGTAGCGTGGAGGTGCCGATTTCCTCGTAGGACAGCGAGCGGAACATCTCGCCGAAACCTTCAATTTCTTTATCCAGCAGCGCACGGACAGCCTCCGGCGTGCCATCGCGACCCGTCACCCCCGTGCCGCCGGTGGTTACCACGGCGTCGACATCGAGTTCGGCTATCCACACAGAAACCTGCGCGCGAATGGCGTAAATGTCGTCCTTGACGATGACCTTTGCCGACAGCCGATGCCCTGCCGCCGTAATCCGCTCCGCCAAAAGCGCGCCGGATTTGTCTGTCGCCTCGGTCCGGGAATCCGAAATAGTGAGTACCGCAATTCCCAACGGCTTAAATGCACGTTTGTTCGATGAACTCATGCCGCTACATTAGACAGGAAATGGGCGCGGGAGCAAGTGGGGGCGTGCAATGCGTTGCGGCTGTGAGATGATAACGCCAATGGCTACATCCGAATCCCCCGACGCAGAGCCTAACCCGCCGCCGGCGGTAAACCCCAAATCGCCACTCGCGCCCCTGCGGCATCCGCTGTTCAGAGCCGTTTGGATAGCGACCATCGTTTCCAATATGGGCACGTGGATGCACGAGATCGGTGCGGGCTGGCTCATGGTCAGCCTCACCACAGACCCGTTCATGGTCTCGTTGGTCCAAGCCTCGGTCGCGCTACCGGCGTTTTTCTTAGCCGTGCCGGCCGGCGCGATGGCGGACATCGTCGACCGGCGGCTATACATGCTGACGGCGATCTCCTGGTTGGTGTGCGTGGCTGCCGGCCTTTGCCTCATGACGTTCGCCGGAAAAACCACCGCGGGGGTCTTGTTGCTCTTTACGCTCGGCTCAGGCATCGGGGCGGCGATGCTGATGCCCGCCTTCGCCGCCTTGATTCCCGACCTAGTCCCGCGCGCGGAATTGACCGGAGCCATTACCCTGAACGGCATCGGCATGAACGCAACCCGCGCGGTCGGCCCCGCCATTGCCGGGGTCTTAGTGGCCGAATTTGGCCCGGCCTTGGTATTCGGACTCAACGCCGCGAGTTATGCGGCACTACTTTTCGTAATGTTTCGCTATCGCAGTAGCCAGCCGCGCAGCACTTTGCCGTCGGAGCGGTTCGTTGGCGCTGTTCGGGTGGGCCTACGGTTCGCACGCCAATCGCCACGTCTGCAGCTAGTGATTATCCGCGGCGTGCCGTTGTTTTTCATGCTCAGCGCGATGTGGGCTTTCCTGCCGCTCATCGCGCGGGAAGAAGTTGGTGGCAGCGCACAGGTCTACGGTTTGTTCCTGGGTAGCCTCGGCGCGGGCGCCGTGGTGATGGGGCTGATGTTGACGCATATTCGGCGCCGCTTTGCGGCTGATATCGTCTTGGTGATGGGTACCTTCGGTGCGGCGATTACCCTGCTCGCCCTGGCGTACGTCCGTATTCCCGCGTTGTTATGTATCACGCTTTTTATCGGCGGTGCGTCTTGGATCAGTTGCCTGTCGACGCTTCAGGTTGCCGCACAACTGGCGCTACCCGTATGGGTGAGGGCCCGTGGGCTGGCCACCTTCCTAGCCTTCTTCATGGGCAGCATGGCGCTGGGCAGCGCCTTGTGGGGCCGAATCGCCTCCACAACCTCGATCAGCGTCGCCCTGCTGTCCGCCATGACACTCGGCTTGGCGGCACTGGCCCTAACGGCGAGAATGCGGCTGCATCGCGACTCTGAGGAGGGTCTGCTGCCAGCAGATCCCATTCCGGATCCGAATGTGGCG
>JAHEKG010000189.1 GCA_024638475.1 Rhodospirillales bacterium
ACGCACGGATTCGGTATACGGGCTTTGACGCCGAGGGCCAGATGATCGAACGCCAAGCCGAGAATTTTCATGCCCGGGTGGTGCAGCATGAATGCGACCATCTGGACGGCATCCTCTATCCCCAGCGCATTCGTGACATGACCCGCTTCGGCTTTAACGAAGAACTGGCAGACAGTGGCCAATTGAAGGGCTTCTAGCGCCGCGCGGCCGGTGCCAGCGAAAATGGCGTTGCAACAATGGCAATTCTGGATTGACCGCGGGGGCACCTTCACCGACGTCATCGGCCAGAGCCCCGATGGCCGGCTGCATGTCGCCAAGTGGTTGTCGGACAACCCCTCCGCCTACCCCGACGCTGCGCTCCATGGCATCCGCGCTTGCCTCGGCCTCTCCGCCGATGCGCCGATACCCGCGACCCGCGTTAGCGAAGTGCGCATGGGCACGACCGTCGCAACCAACGCGCTGCTGCAACATCGCGGTGAACCAACGTTATTCGTGACCACCAAAGGCTTTGCCGATACGCTCCGCATCCGCTACCAGAACCGGCCCCATTTGTTCGACCGGGAGATCCAACTCCCTGCGCCGCTCTACGAGCAGGTGATCGAAGCCGATGAGCGTATCGCGGCAACGGGCCAGGTACTGCGACCGCTCGACGAGGCCGCGTTAACCGAACAACTCGCCAGGATTTTCGCGACCGGCATCCGCGCTTGCGCGATTTGCTTGCTGCACGGCTATCGTTATCCGCAACACGAGGCGAGTATCGCGCGCATTGCCCGGGAAATCGGGTTTATACAAATTTCGCCCAGCCATCTCGTTAGCCCGTTGATGAAGCTAGTGAGCCGTGCTGATACCACCGTGGTAGATGCCTATCTTTCGCCCGTATTGCGCCGCTACATCGCCCGCGTATCGGCGGCGCTGGAAACGGGCGACCAAAAGACTCGCTTGCTGTTCATGCAATCCTCCGGTGGATTGGCCGCTGCCGATCACTTCGCCGGCAAGGATGCGGTGTTGTCCGGCCCCGCCGGCGGCGTCGTGGGTATGGCGGCGGCGGGCCAGCGCGCCGGATTCGAGCGTCTGATCGGTTTCGACATGGGCGGCACATCGACGGATGTATGTCACTTCGCCGGCCGGTTGGAGCGTACTCAGCGGGCCCAGGTAGCGGGGGTCCACCTGAGCGCACCGATGATGCAAATCCATACCGTGGCGGCCGGTGGCGGTTCGGTACTGCGTTACGCGGATGGCCGCATGCAGGTCGGGCCCAGTTCCGCCGGAGCGGACCCGGGGCCGGCTTGCTACCGCAACGGTGGGCCGTTGACGGTGACCGATGCCAACCTACTCGTCGGCAAGTTACAGCCCCGTTCGCTGCCGGCCATGTTCGGCCCGAGAGGCGATGAACCAATCGATGCGGCCATCGTCGCCGAACTATTCACGCCGATTGCAAAGGCCACCGGCTTATCGCCCGCCGCCGCTGCGGACGGGTTCTTGCGCGTCGCGGTGGAGAACATGGCACGCGCGATCAAGAAAGTTTCGGTCGAAAAAGGCTACGACGTCTCGCGTTACACCTTGGTGAGTTTTGGCGGCGCCGCGGGCCAGCACGCCTGCGCCGTTGCCGATGCGCTCGGCGTGCGGCGAATCTGCATCGACCCCCTTGCGGGCGTATTATCCGCCTACGGCATCGGTCAGGCTGATATCCGCGTCACTCGTCAACAGATGCGGGAAGAGGAGCTTTCGGCGCAACTGCTCCACCGGCTGCAGGCTGATTTCGAACGGGTGCAACAACAAGCCGAGGCGGATGTACTGGCACAGGGCATCGCGGCCGACGCCATTGAATGCGAGCGCCGGGTATTCATCAAATACGCCGACACCGATACACCCCTGGAACTCAGCTTCACATCGTCGCTGGCCGATTTGCAGCAGGGGTTTGCAGCGGCCCACGCAAGAGAATTCGGTTACGTCCAAGCCGATCGGCCGTTGATCGTCGAAAGCCTGCTCGTGGAAGCCATCGGCAAAACCCGCCACGCCGCTGCTCCGAGCCCGCCGGCCGAACACGGGCAAGGCGAGCCGCCGCGATCCAGCCGTTTCTTTACCGGTGGGCGATGGCGCGACTGCCTCGTTTACGATTGGGCCCACCTGCGCACGGGGGACGCCGTGGATGGACCGGCGATTGTCCTGGAACCTCATTCGACCATCGTCATCGAACCGGGTTGGCAGGCCTCGATGACCCGGCGGCGCGGACTGGCATTAGAGCGTACCGCGCCGGTCGACCGGCGCGCCGACCGAGTCAAGGCCGTGGATCCGGTGCGCTTAGAAATTTTCAACAACTTATTCATGTCGATTGCGGAACAAATGGGGGTCACGCTCGAGAAAACCGCCGCGACGATCAACATCAAGGAGCGGCTCGACTTTTCCTGCGGGCTCTTCGATGCCGGCGGCGGGCTAGTCGCGAACGCGCCTCACATGCCCGTGCATTTGGGATCCATGTCGACCAGCGTGCGGACGGCGATTCAACGCAACCCGGACATGCAGCGTGGGGACATGTTCGTACTCAACGATCCCTACAACGGCGGTACCCACCTACCCGACATCACGGTGATCGCTCCGGTTCACCTAACTGCAACGGGCCCACCGGATTTCTTCGTTGCCGCCCGGGGCCATCACGCCGACGTGGGCGGCAGCGCGCCGGGATCGATGCCAGCCGACTCCACGGACGTGACCGAGGAAGGCGTGCTGATCGACAATTTCTTACTTATTCGCCAGGGTCGTTTCGACGAGGCCGGCATGCGTGCCCTCCTCACGAGCGGCCGCTACCCTGCGCGCAACCCCGATCGCAATATCGCGGACCTGAAGGCACAGGTCGCGGCGTGCAAACGCGGCCTGCATCAAATCGAGGCCATGGTCGGCGACTTTGGGCTGGACGTGGTCAACGCCTACATGGGTCATGTACAGCACAACGCGGCGGAGAGTGTGCGCCGGGTGGTTGATCGACTCCGCGACAGTCAGTTTTCGAATTCGACGGATCAGGGCACGAGAATCGCGGTGGCCATCAAAGTCGATTTAGAGCAACGGCGCGCCAGCGTCGACTTCTCCGGCACGAGCCCGCAACAGGCATCGAATTTCAACGCCCCCGCCGCGGTCACTCGGGCGGCGGTGTTGTACGTACTGCGCTGCATGGTCGATAGCGACATCCCGCTCAACGAAGGTTGCCTCGACCCCATCGAAATCGTTATTCCCGAGGGCTGCATGCTCGCGCCCCGCTACCCGGCCGCCACCGTCGCGGGCAACGTGGAAACCAGTCAGGTGATCGCGGATGTTCTATTCAGCGCGCTCGGCGCCGTGGCATCGGCCCAGGGCACCATGAATAACCTCACCTGCGGGAACAGCGATTATCAATATTACGAAACGATTTGCGGCGGTGCCGGTGCCGGGCCCGGGTTCCACGGCGCCAGCGGCGTCCACACTCACATGACCAACTCGCGCATGACCGATCCGGAAGTCCTCGAGTGGCGCTTCCCGCTGCGCGTCGAAGCCTTCGCCCTGCGCAGGGGTTCCGGCGGCAACGGCCAATGGCGGGGTGGCGACGGTGTCACGCGGCGGTTGCGATTCCTAGCGCCGGCCACGTTGTCGATCCTCAGCGACCACCGCCGCACCCCTCCTCACGGGCTCCTGGGTGGTGAACCAGGCGCATGCGGTAACAATGTCGTCCTGCGCGCCGATGGCGAGGTCGAAGCCCTATCCGGTTGCGACTCCCGCGAGATGGCCGTCGACGACGTGATCGTCATAGAAACCCCGGGCGGCGGTGGTTACGGGCAAGCTGGACTGGGCGCAGATGCCGGGCCCGAGACCTGACACCCGCGCCATGGCTATCGCAGCGAAATCACTTCATCGTGATCCGGCGTAGATGGTATTCCCCCGTGATAACGCGGATGTCGGGGTAGCTTTTTGAAATTTTCTCGGACGCATCCGCAGCTTTTTCTCCCCATTTTTTCATAAAGGCGTCGAATTTTTCCTTGCTCGGCTGAAGAGCGCCCGCGTTAGCCATCGTCACGGTGAGGACAACATTGAAATCACCGCTGCCCGGAAGCTGACTGACGTAAATCCCATAGTCCTTGATGTGCCCCAGCTCCTTCGCGATGTTGTTGGTGTGCACCCAGGTATCGCGAATGCCTTCTAGGTATTGGTCGATGGAATTGACCTTTACCTTTACGGTGGTCACGCTCATGACTTCCTCCCCAATGTCGTAATCGACGAACGGGGTAAGATCCGCCCAGGCCATTGAAGTCGAAAAACCAAACAGTAAGACAGCCATGCGAGTAATTGTTTTCATTGTTTTCCTTATGAATCTAGAGTGAGCCCCTTTACGGGTGAGCGCTAGCTTACTCTGCTTAGCCGTTTTTTTCTGCAGCCTTCCATTTCAAAAACAAACCCAAGATTCCGCCCAAACCCAATACGATGACACCCGCCACGGCCCCTACTTGCACGTACGCCAAGCTCGACCACAGTACGAAGAGACTGCTGCCAATGAAAACCAACGGCAGCCACGGGTACAGGGGAACCCGGTAGGGACGCGGGACTTGCTCCTCGCGCCGTCGCAACACAATCAACGCCACACCACTCATCGCGATGAAAAACCAAAATACGGGGGCCGTGTAGTCCACGAGTGTCGCAAAGCCCTGGCGGGTCCATCCCCCTAGCCCCACTAACGCCAATGCGACGATACTTTGGGCGATGATGGCCGCGGGCGGCGCGCCGCGCTCGCTGTCCCAGCGGCCGAGGCGCTGCAGGCCCGGCCAATCTTGGGCGGCCGCGAACGTCGTGCGCGCGCCGACAATGATGGTCGCGTTGATCGAGGTAATCACCGCTGCAGCCACTACCAAAACAATGGGTAAGGAGGCAAACGCCCCGAACGCGACCTGCAACAGGTCCGCGGCCGGGGCGGTCGAACCCGCCAAACCCGCGAGGCCCAAGCCCCGCCAAAGCGCCCAATTAATCAGCAAATAAAGCCCGGTCACCAGGCCCATTGAGGCGAGTAAGGCGCGCAGCATGCCGCGCCGTTGATCCTGCATCTCCGCCGATAACGTCGCAACCTCCGTCCAACCGCCGTAGGCCAGCATCACGAAGACCATGGCGACACCGAAGTTTGCCGGGGAAACGCCCCCCACCGGCCCCGGCAGCAGCGGCACGATATCCCGGCTGGCAATGTAGACCCCGACGAGACCGACGGCGATGACGCCGCCCACGAGGATGATTGTCATCGTGTATTGGGTCTCCAGGCTCGACGATCGGCCGCGCACATTGATCAGCGTCAGGATCAGAATCGCCGCGGCTGCGTAGTATGCGGGGCCGAATTCTCCGAGGGGCGCGATGCTTTGAGCATAGTCGCCGAGAACATAGCCGAGCAACGCAATGGACCCCGTGTTGATCACTGCGAACCGCGCCCAGGCGAACAGGAATCCAGCCCAGGTGCCGTAGGCCCGGCTCAGGAAATGGTAGTCTCCGCCGCGGCTGGGGAAGGCAGAAGCGAGCTCGGCATAGCACAAGGCGCCGAACACGCCGAGAACACCGCCGAGAATCCATGCCGCGAAAAGTGCCGCATCCGTCGTCACATTGGCGGCAACGACCGCCGGCGACCGGAATAGCCCGGCCCCCACCACCATGCCCACCGCCACCGAGACGGCTGCCCTCGCCCGCAGCGTCCCGCCGACGCCGCTCAAATTGGGCATCGTAGCTTGAGGTAGCAGGCGTTAGACTTGGGCGGCATGGAATCAGCGGCTGGCAAGAGTGTCTGCATGGTAACAACTTCAGGCAATGGCCGGTCTGTAGCTGTGTGTGCCGCGCAGCGCGGCGGCCGCCCGTGTTCGTATCAGCGATAATTGGAGCAACCCCCATGGATCTATGTCACCGCATCACCGGCCTTGCCACCAGCCTCGTGGCAGGAATCGGGCTGCAGGCACCAACCGCAATGGCGCAATCGCCCGCGGATGAACCCGTCGAAGAAGTGGTGGTCATCGGTACGCGCGGCGGCCAGCGCACGGAACTCGATTCGCCGGTCCCCGTCGACGTCATCGATGTCGAAGACCTGCAAGCCAGCGGCGCGGTCGCGGCCGAATTAGGCCAGGCCCTGGCCGCCGTGGCGCCGTCGTTCAATTTTCCGCGGCAATCCAATTCCGGTACCTCGGACCTCGTTCGGGCCGGGCAATTGCGCGGTCTCAGCCCCGACCAAATGCTGGTGTTGGTCAATGGCAAACGCCGCCACACCTCGGCGGTGGTGAACTCCGAGACGAAAATTGGCCGGGGTGTCGCCGCGGTGGATTTCAATACCATTCCACTCAATGCCATCGGCCGGGTGGAGGTGCTGCGCGATGGCGCCGGCGCCCAATACGGATCCGATGCGATTGCAGGCGTCGTCAATATCGTGCTCGACCGGTCCTCGGGTTTCAGTATCAATACAGGCTACGGCTGGCACGACACCAAACTGGATCCCATTGGCCAATCCTTAAGTGACGGCGAAACACTCACGTTGGATGCCGACTACGGTTGGGACGTCGGCGGGGGTTTCGTCAAAGTCGGGGCGAACCTGCGTAACCGCAATGGCACCAACCGGGCGGGGCTCGATCAAATCCCGTTCTTCGAAGCACAAACTCCGGCCAACCTGGCATTGCAGGGCCTTCGCAATTACGCGGAGGGCGATCCTGACGTGGAAGAATTCAATCTGTGGTTCAACGCCGAAATCCCCTTCGCGGGTCGGGAGCTCTACGCCTTCGGTACCTTCGGCGACCGTGAGAGCAGCGGCGGCGGCGCTTTTTATCGCTATCCGGACGGTTTCAGTAACGTAACGGCGGTGTACCCGGCAGGCTACCGGCCGGAGACGCGTGGCGACGACCAGGACCTGTCCCTAGCGGTGGGCCTCAGGGGCACCTCGCTCGGCTGGGATTGGGA
>JAHEKG010000190.1 GCA_024638475.1 Rhodospirillales bacterium
TGACAACACCGTCTACCTCGCCATTTTTCGCATCAAAGAGTCGGAGCGTGCGAACCTGGACCGCGTTGAGGGACTCGGCAAGGGCTATAACTCCTTGACCATCCAGCTGGAGGGCTTTGGCAGCTGTTCCATCTACGCTGCCCAGGAAACCGCCATCGACGATGTCCTCCGGCCAATGGATTGGTACCGCGCGATGGTCCTGCTCGGCTGTCGCCTGCATCGATTCCCCAAAGACTATGTCGAGGCCATAGAGAAAGTTGAACCCATCGCGGATCCCGACGAAGATAGAGCGTGTCGGCAGTGGAAGGTCGTCGAGGAGTTGCGCAATGCCCGCTGATCTTGAGCGCATAGGACGGGTCTTGGTTCCGTAACGATATGGGGACTGTAACGCACATCAGCAGGGCCAAGTTCGCCGTCGGCGACTTAATTCATCACCGCTTGTTCGACTACCGTGGGGTTGTTGTGGACGTCGACCCTAAGTTCCAGTCCACCGAGGAGTGGTATCAGCAGGTGGCAAGGTCACGCCCGCCGAAAGACCGTCCCTGGTACCACGTGCTGGTTGATGGGGCGATGCACACGACCTATGCGGCCGAACAAAACCTCGAACCGGACGAGAGCGGCATGCCAGTAGAGCACCCGTTGCTCACGCAGTTCTTCTCACGCTTCGAAGCAGGCCGCTATGTCCCGAACGATCGTGCCAACTAGCCACGACGCCCTTGCCCGCATCGCGATGGGGCTGGTCTGTGCCATCACACTCGCCGGCTGCGCTGCCGTGGCCCCCTCGCGCTCGTCGGGAACGAGCGTTCCTTCGTTTGGCACGCCAGACGAGATTCCCTAAACGGAGCAATCAATGACCGAGGAATTCAGTTTTGGCGATAGCACTGTTGCGAATTCATACGATGAGTACCTGGTACCTTTACTCTTTAGCCCATGGGCCCACAGCCTTGTGGCCGAACACCAGCCTTGGGCGGGAAAGAGAGTTCTGGATCTTGCCACCGGTACCGGGATTGTGGCGCAGTTGCTGGCGCAACAGATTGGTGCCGAGGGTTCGGTCGTTGCCCATGACTTGAATGCCGAAATGCTCACCCGGGCTAGGCTGCGATGCAAAAAAGTCTCCTATCCGATCGAATTCGTCGAGGGCTCTGCCGAATCCCTCGCCTTCCCGAGCGAATCTTTCGACGTCGTGGTTTGCCAACAGGGATTCCAGTTCTTTTCGGACAAGGATGATGCGGCCTCAGAAATTCACCGGGTCCTGTGCAATCAAGGAAGGACAATCATTACAACCTGGCGCCCCGTCGCCGAGTGCCATTTTATCGGTGCCATCTGTGATGCCCTCGACTCGGTCGGGGAAACTCAGATCTCGAAGACGATGCGGATACCGTTCGACCTGTTTTCGGAAACAGACTTAGCCAAGCACTTCGCGTCGGCAGGTTTCAAGAATGTGGAGGTGGTACGACGGCAAAGCGACCTTGTAATGCAAGCCGGCCCCGAGGGCGCTTTACGCGCTGCCTACTCCACGCCCATTGGACCAATGCTGAAATCTCTACCGGCAGCAACCCAAAACAGTTTCAAGCAAGCGTTAGCTGCGCGGGTCAGCGCACTGTGTACCGACGGGATAACGATCGGGCAGATGGCGTCGAACGTGCTGACGGCCGACAAGTAGGCATTCTGCCCGATGCGAGCGCGCTGAAATGGTGGCCGACTCAGCCGCGCGCATGTGGCGCGCGTACCAACAACGCAGTCACGCCGCCCCCGGCAATTATTCCGTTTGGTATTTCGCGGACAACGAGGCGGACGCGAACGGTCTGGTGGCGCTCGTCCTCAGCGGCGCTAAACGGGCCACGGCGAGTGCGTTGTGGGCCCACGAGTTCGACGGCAAGCCGGTCCCCGAGCCCGGCGACCTGGCCGTCGTCACCGACTGGAGCGGTACCGCCCAATGCATCATTCGGACGACCGAAGTCGAGGTCGTACCCTACAGCGAAGTCGCCGAGGCTTTCGCCGCCACCGAGGGCGAAGGCGACCTTTCGCTGAATTATTGGCGGGAGGTGCATTGGCCGTACTTCGGCCGGGAGATGCGGCGTATCGGCGGTACGCTCACGGAAACGCTACCGGTCGTCTGCCACCAGTTTGAGGTAGTTTATCCGTGACAGTCGCAAGTTTGTCGTTAGAGACCGCACATGGAACTGACGATTCGCGAGGCTAACAATGGCGACATCGCCGCGGCAAAGCGCGTGGTCTTCGATGTGCTCGCCGAATACGGCATCGAGCCCGGCCCCGCAGCGACGGACTCCGACCTGGACGACATCGAGGCCACCTATATCGCTTCCGGCGGCACGTTTCGCGTCATCGAAACGGCCGACGGGAAGCTGGTCGGCTGCGGCGGTCTCCTGCCGACGTCTGCGGACGAGTTGGAACTGCGCAAGATGTACCTCCTCCCAGAATTTCGCGGCCGGGGCCTCGGCAAGCGGCTGTTAGTCGAGTTGATTGAGTATGCGCGGCAACGGCAGGTCGCTCGGATCACATTGGAAACGGCGACCGACCTCAAGGAGGCCATTGCCCTCTACCAGGCGTTCGGGTTCGTGCCGTATTCGCGCGCCAACCTGGCCGGACGCTGCGATCAGGCTTGGGAACTCCATCTTCGGGACTGAGCTGCTAACGACGCCACGCCGGCGCCAGTAAGCGGCGTTTACCGTCCTTGGACTTGGCGATACCGGCCTCGTCCAAGTCTTCCCGGTCCCACAACTCACAGGTGACTTCGCGATGGCGCTGATCCAGTGCCTCGCAATAATTCGTGTACAAACACAGGCGCACTTGCTCCCCGCGGCCGCTGCGCACCTTCTCGAACCAATCCGGATCGGCCAGTGCCTGGCGTGCTAGGCCGACGATGTCGCCCTCGCCGTTAGCAAGGACGCTTTGGGCCTGATCGAAATTATGGATGCCCCCCACCGCCACCACCGGCGTGACATGGCCCGCGGCGCGAATCCGGCCGCGCACCCGTTTCGCGGGGCTGAGGTTGCGCCCGAAGGGGCCGCGCGCATCCGAGTAGTAGGAAGGCATGCACTCGTAACCACTCGGCCCCGTGTAGGGGTAAGCCGCCTGCCCCACCTTGGGCTGTTTGGCGTCCTCGAATTTGCCGCCCCGTGACAGGGATATGAAGTCCATGCCCGCGGCCGCGAATTGCTTGGCGAATTCCGCCGCGTCGTCGACGGCCGTGCCGTCGTCGATACAATCTTCCGTTAGCATCCGGCAGCCCACCGGGTAATCGTTCCCCACCTCATGTCGCACCCGGCCGAATACTTCCAGCGGCAAGCGTAACCTGCCGGGCAAATCGCCACCGTACCCGTCGTCCCGCGTGTTGAGGGCCGACAAGAACGACGCCATCGTGTAAGCATGGGCGTAATGCAACTCGACGCCGTCGAAACCCGCCTGCTGGGCGCGCACGGCGGCCGCGGCGAACAGGTCCGGCAGTTGCTTAGGCAAATCACGGATGTGCGGCAGCTGCATGTCCGTCACCCGCTCGCGGGCACCGTAATGCATGGCCTCCCACTGCCGCGGCGTGAGTACTCGTATGAGTTGGTCGTCGTCAATGGCCAACAAGCGTGCCCGCACATCCGCCTCGGCCGCATCGGCATCCATCTCGAGGCGCAGCCGATGCTCCACGGTGATCTCGAGAAACTCTTGCAGGAAACGCTGTGGGTCCGGACGCCGGCGAATGCTCAGGAAATCGATAATCTGAATGAACAGGCGAGTGTAACCCCCGCTCGCCATTTGCACCGTGTCGACCAACTCCCGCAAACCCGGCAGAAAACGGTCATCGCCGATCCGCAACAGCGGCCCCGACGGGATGTCGCGGATGCCCGTCGCCTCGACGACGATGGCGCCGGGGCGGCCTTCGGCAAAGCGCCGGTACCAATCCAACACGTGGGGCGTCACGTAACCGTCGTCGGTGGCGCGCCAAGGCACCATCGCCGGTACCCAGGTGCGATCGTTGAGGGTCAGCGCTCCGACTTTGATGGGCTGAAACAAAGCCGAGGCCGCCGCCGTTTCGCGCGTGGGCCAATTGCCCGGCTGAGCGACGTGCTTGATACGCTCTTTGGGCCGCCACATAAATTACTCGGGAATCACGGCCGTGGCCTCGATCTCTACCTGCGCGCTGGCCTCCATCAGCGCAACCACTTGAACGACCGCCATGGCGGGGAAATGCTTACCCATCACACGGCGGTAAGCAGCACCGATATCCCGCAGTTCATCCAAATAGGTGTCGCGATCGGTGATGTACCAGGTCAAGCGCACGACGTGCTCGGGCCCCGCGCCAGCCTCGGCAAGCACGGCGACAATGTTCAGCAAGGTCTGCTCCACCTGCGCGGCTAGGCTGCTGGGGAAATGCCCCTCGGCATCCCAGCCCACTTGGCCCGCTGTGAAAACCGCTTGGCCCCGCGCCACAATGCCGTTGGCATAGCCCTTGGGCCGCGGCCAGCCGGGCGGCTGCAGAATCTGATTCATGGGATTCCTTTCGCCGACGCCTTCAACAACTCGCGGCTAATAATGAGCTTCTGTATCTCGGTGGCACCCTCGTAAATGCGCAGGGCGCGGATCTCTCGATAAAGCTGCTCGACGATCTCACCCTGCACCACGCCACGGCCACCGAACATCTGCACGGCCCGGTCGATGACTTGCTGCGCGGATTCTGTCGCGCTCATCTTTGCCATCGCCGCCTCTTTGGTGACGGGATAACCTTGATCCCGCTGCCAGGCGGCGCGGTAGGTCAATAACGCCGCACTATCGATCGCCGTGGTCATGTCGGCGAGGGCTGCTTGGGTAAGCTGAAAATCGGCGAGCGTTTGACCGAACAGCCTGCGCGCCTGGCAGTGCGCCAAAGCCTCATGCAGTGCCCGCCGTGCGAAGCCCAGGGCTGCGGCCGCCACGGAAGTCCGGAACACATCCAAGGTTTGCATGGCGATATGAAAACCGGCGCCCTCCTCCCCAATGCGATGACCGGCCGGAATGTGGCATTCGTTGAACTCTAACCGCGCCAATGGGTGAGGCGCGATCACCTGCATCCGCTCCGTGACCTCGAAACCCGGCACGCCGTTTTCGACGACGAAGGCGCTGATTCCCCGGGCACTCGCGGCGCCGTTGGGGCGCAGTTCCGCGGGCGCGGTACGCGCGAACACGCAATAAAAGTCGGCAATGCCACCGTTGGAGATCCAGGTCTTGACCCCGTTCAGCCGATAACCTTCGCCGTCGCGCTCTGCGGTACACGTCATTGCGGCGACATCGGAACCGGCCTCGGGTTCGGAGAGGGCCAACGCGGCGATCAGGTCCCCGTTTGCGACGCCGGGAAGATAACGCTCACGCTGCTCGGGCGTGCCGAACAACGACAACGCACCGCTGCCCAGGCCCTGCATCGCCAGGACGAAATCCGCCAAACCATTGTGAAACGCTAAGCCCTCCCGTAACAGGCAAATCGCCCTCGCATCGAAATCCTTGGCGGTTTCGCCGATGCAATGCTTAAGCCAACCGGCCCGGCCCAACAAGCCGACCAGGCGGCGACACTCGGCATCCACATCCTCGGCGTGATCGAGGTTGCTCACGTGTTGTTCGGCCCAGGGCGACAACCTCCCAACCAGCGCCCGATGGGAATCCTCGAAGAACGGCCAGTCGAGATAAGACGGCGTCCGCATCATCAATCGCCTTCGAATACCGGGCGTTGCTTGGCCACAAAGGCTTCGTAAGCGCGCGTGAAATCTTGGGTTTGCATGCAAATGGCCTGGGCCTGGGCCTCCGCCTCGATGGCTTGGTCCACGCTCATGTTCCACTCTTGGTGCAGCATGGTTTTCGTCATCGCGTGAGCGAAGGTCGGCCCCGCGGCCAAGCGGCCGGCGGTCTGTTGCGCATGCGCCAGCAACTCGTCGCTAGTCACGACTTGATTGAAAAAACCCCAGCGTTCGCCCTCGTCGGCACTGAAGCTGCGCCCCGAATACAGTAACTCCGCGGCGCGGCCCTGGCCGATGAGTCGCGGCAACAACGCACAGGCGCCCATGTCGCAACCGGCGAGGCCAACGCGGGTAAACAGAAACGCCGTCTTGGCGGCGGGAGTCGCATAGCGCAGATCCGCGGCCATGGCGATGATCGCCCCCGCGCCCGCGCAGACGCCGTCGACGGCGGCAATGACCGGCTGGGGACAGGCCCGCATGGCCTTCACCAAGTCGCCCGTCATGCGCGCGAACCGCAAGAGTTCGTCCATGGACATTTTGGTGAGCGGTCCGATGATTTCGTGCACGTCGCCGCCCGAGCAGAAATTGCCGCCGGCACCCTGAATGACGACGGCACGGACGTCCTCGGCATCGCGCAGCCCGGCAAACAAATCGCGCAGCTCTGCATAGGATTCAAAGGTCAGCGGGTTCTTGCGCTCCGGCCGGTTAAGCGTGATGACGCCAACCCGCTCCGTCACGCTCCATGCAAAGTTGCGTGCCGCATAGTCCGCCCATGTCGTTCGCTCATCCATAACTCAAACTCCCACTCAGGGTGATCACCCCTCCGGCTGTGAGCGCGCCAACACATGCTTCTTGAGGCCCGCCAATAGTTCAATGAGCTGCGCCTGCTGCCCGTCTTCCAAACCCGCCAATAAATCTACAATCCAGCCTTCGTGGGCCTCGGCCATGCGCCGAAAACTGCGCCGGCCCGCGTTGGTCAAGCGGACCCGGTAGATGCGACGATCTTTCGGGTCCGGTTGCCGATCGATGAGGCCTTCGCTCTCCAGGGCCGCCGCAATGCCCGTGACGTTGCCGCCCGTGACCATCATCCGTTGCGAAAGCTCGCCCATGCGCAGGCCTTCGGGCACGCGCTCTAGCTGGGAAAGAAAATCAAACCGCGGCAACGTCGTGCCGAACTCACGCGCCAGACCTTGACGCACTTCCGTTTCGATCGC
>JAHEKG010000191.1 GCA_024638475.1 Rhodospirillales bacterium
AAGCGAGTTAGGCCCGCAGCTGCTACCCGCGCCAATGCGATCATGCGGAAAAATGGCCTCGACCCGCGCGCCGATATTCCCTTCGAGCAGATTCAAGAGTTGATCGGCGGTGACCATAAAGTTGCGCTGAGTGCCCATCTTTGGCTAAACGGGCAAATGCTGATGTGGAAGCAATTACAAAATGAGTTCCACGGCGATGCGGACGCCTACCTCGCCGAAATGGAGGCGACGGACAATGCCGGCCCGGGGACTTTGGAACTCAACCCCGACCTGCAACTCCCCAAGTACACGACCCACGAAATTCACATGCAGCCCGGCGGTTACGTGGGCGATCCTTTCGCGGGGCACATGTATCACTATGGTACGAACAATTTTTGGTTGGGCCAGAACTACCAGGACGAAATGCACGGCCAGCTGGCCGCTGCGGTGCCGACGCCGCCCGCGGACGGGAAGGTCCGCCGTATTCTGGATTTGGGTTGTAGCGTGGGGCAGATGAGCATCGCGCTGAAGGAGCGCTACCCGGATGCGGAGGTTTGGGGCATCGATGCGGGCGGGCCGATGGTGCGTTATGCGCACATGCGGGCTGTCGATCTAGATGTCGACGTGAATTTCGCGCAACGCCTCGCGGAAGACACGAAATTCCCGGACAATCATTTTGACATCGTGACCTCGTTCCTATTGTTTCATGAGGTCACATCTAAAGCGGCCATGCAGATTATCAAGGAGGCGCACCGCATTACCCGGCCGGGCGGTGTGTTTTTTGCGCGCGATCCGCGCGCCTGGGATCGACTGCCGGCGTCCACGGGATTCCAGAAATGGCAGCGATGGTGGATCTGGCGATGGAACCACGAGGTCTGGGCGAGGGAGCATCAGTCCAACGACTACCCGACCGCCTTCGCAGAGGCGGGTTTCGACGTCGAGATCATCGGCAAGGAACGCTCGCCCAGTTTCAGCGCCAATCTGCTCGGGGTGAAACCGAGTTGATTACGCCCAACCTGGCGTTTTCATGACGAAAATCATTTCCGGCAGAATTCGGATCACGGAACCGGATGGGAAGATCAGCCCGTACGAACGCTTCATCGTCACCATCAACCCCGATGGGACACGCACTTTGCGGACGGTCACGCGCTCTCCAAAAGGTGATTTGTTACGCGATGTCAACCAGCTCTTAGACCAAGGATGGCGTGACGTGGAGGCGCTGGGTCGGGTATTTTTTAAGGGTGCGGCGCTCGGTACCGTGCTTAGACGGGTCGTCGGCGATACCCTGTATTCCACCGTGTGGTCGAGGGACGGTGCCAAGGACGAGGCAAGTTTCGATGCCCCTGCCGAGATGATTCTAGGGTTTCACGCGATCCTAACCGACGCTTGGAAAATGAATCGCCTCGATACGTCGCACAAAGCGTATCAGCAAATCATGGTCCATACGGTTTCCGATACCTGGAACGGGTCCAGCCTAGGCCACGGCAAGCGGCTCGTGAGCAAGGCACGCTTCGATTGCGCCGAAAGTCTTGTGCTGCCGGCGGGTACCTTCGACTGCGAGAAATTCGTTTGGCAAACCTCGTTCGGAAAAGAGCTGCACGTTTGGCGAACCGGCGAGGCAAATGTGCTGGCCAAGATGCTCGTGGCTTCAGGCGATAAGGAAGGGTCGATCTATGAGCTCAGCCACTACGAGGAGGAGCTCGTAGGCTAAGCTTTCACTCGCAATACAATTTTGCCTCGGGCTCGCTGGGTTTCACTGTGGGCATGGGCTTCCTGGATGTCCTCCAGGGAGAATTCACTGTCGATCACGCTTCGCAATAAGCCCTCATCGGCCCAACCCGTCAAGACGCGCAGATCTGCCGCCGTCGGTGTCCACAACACGAAGTAGGCGCCGCCTGGCTGCCTCACAGTTTCGCCGGGAACGAAAAACTCGACGCCGGGTTGAGGCACGAGGGTGACGTAGGCGCCATTCGGGGTCAGGTGGCGTTGGGCCTCGGCCGCGACCTGGGAACCGACGGTGTCATAGATCACATCGTATTGCTCGGCGAGCACGGTTTCGCGGGCGTAGTCGATGATCGCGTGGGCGCCCAAGGATCTCACCAGCTCGCGGTTGCGGGCACTCGTGACAGCCGTGACATGGGCGCCCATGTTTTTCGCAATTTGCACCGCATAGGTGCCGACGCCGCCCGAGGCGCCGATGATCAGCGCCCGTTGGCCTTGCTGCAGGCAGCCGACGTCGCGCAGCCCGATAAGCGCGGTAAGCCCGGCCAAGGGGACGGCCGCGGCCTCCACATGGCTGAGTCCATCAGGCTTTGGCGCTACGACACCCGCATCGACAGCTACGTATTCGGCATAACACTTTCCCGCCAAGTTGTTGGAGCGCGCGTACACCGGGTCACCCACCTTTAATTCCGCAACGCCGTCGCCGACTGCCTGCACGATCCCGGACACGTCGAAACCCAGCCGCTGCGGAAATTCTTCGCCGAAACGAGAAGCCATCTGACCTTGGCGAATTTTCCAATCGATCGGGTTGACGCTACTCGCGTGTACTTCAATCACAACCTGCCCGGCTTCTGCCTCGGGTTCGGGAAGGTCCGCGATTTGCATGACCTCTGGTCCGCCAAACTCGTAACACACTGCGGCTTTCATGATTTCCCCCATGGTGCTTTCTAGTGATGTCCGCCTTCTTCCGTCATATCCCGATGACTTAGGCCGTATCGCCCTCGAGTTCGACGAGATCGTAACTCTGTTTGAGCAAATCCCAACGCAACCTAACGGGTATGAAGTCCGATCCGAGCGTCCAAATCTCGATGGGCGGAAAATCGGCGACGAAAAACTGAAAATGTTTCGTGTTGAAGTTGCCCGCGGCGACCTCGATTCGTTCGTCCCCAACGTATTGCTTGCGAATAAAGTCGGCGGGTGTGGGTACCAGGGTGGGGCCCGACCCCCCGTTGGGTAAAAGTGAACTGCTGAAATTGAGGTCGGGCGTTGCGGGAGTCAGGCCTTGATCCCTGGCTAGGGTGGCGCAGGCCCAGGCGTCGCCATGCAGCTGATGGGCACCAAAGAAGCCGATGCGTCCCTCGGTTGCGAAATGTTGCGTGACGCGACCTTCTTGGGCAGTGAAGCCTTGGCATTCGGCGGTGTTCCGCGTGAAGTGGAACCACGATGAGCCAACCGGTTTGGCGTCAACGGTTAATCTGACGAAGGCGTCAATCGGGTACCAGTGATCATCGACGGTGATCACCACATCCCTCAGCAGCTGATCGTCATCCATTTCGCAAGTGGCCCGCATGGTGCGGGTACCATCGGGTTGGATGGTGACGTGAAACCATTCACGCCCCGTTTCCCCGACGTCATCGGTCAGATAAAGCATCTTGCCGCGGTAACTGCGATGGTGGATGACGGATTTCTTCAGAGGAGGGCGGGCCGTGTCATCCTCAGCTTGGGCTACGCGAGGTGCAGCGAGCAGGCTCGCGGCTCCGGCCATGACTCTTAGCACCGCACGCCGATTGGTCTCCATGCCTTTGCTTCCCACTCGTTGACCTGGACATCATAAACCAGGCTGGTGGCCACCTCCCGTGTCGGCGTGACATCGGTTTCCGGCTCGATGCTTCGTTATGCGCGCGCGCCTGAGCCGGTCGGCGGGCCGAGTATGTGCTCGGGCCGTTTTTCGACCCAGTCGTAGGCCGGGTTCTCCGGCGGCACATCCGCCGCATAGGTCGACCAGGTGTCGACGCGGAAGCTTTCCATCTCCCAGCTGTCGGGTAGCGTCAGATATTCCGGGGCGTTTTTCTCTATGTAGGCCAATACTTTCGGCCGCACGTCGGTCGTGCCGGGGAGGCCTTTGTGACTGAACATGCGCCCGAACAACTGGGCGTCTTCCATCCCGCTGCCGCCCATTTGCATCCATGGCCAGCACTGGGAAATACGGGCGAACCCGGCGACGTACCGGGCCGAACTCACGGCGCGGTCTTCCAGATGCGCTTTGGAGATGTGAAAGGTGAAATGTTCGGAAGGCGAGATCCGCGGCCCAGTGGACGACAGCGGCCAGCCTTCGGGCGTGACGGGGTTGGTATATTCGTGGGTGTAATCCCACGTCAACATGAGGTCATCGCCATAGTGCTGGAAAGGCAGTACGAAAGGAATCTTGCCGGTCTCGTCGGGAAACACCGAGCCTTCGTTCATCAACGTCGGCGAGTCGGTGGACTTGCCGAAATTGAAAGTCGACATTTCGGAGTCCATCCGCCGGACTAGCAAGGGATTGTAGAAGTGATAGACGGGCACCGTTTTACCGGTAAAGGGATTGTCCCAGGTCTCCAGCACATCGCCGGTTCGGAGGTCGGTGAAGTAGCCCGTTTCCCGTGAACGGCGCGTGAGTGTGCCGTCCGCTTCCCAGCGCGCTTGCATCACGCCGATGCCTTCATAGCCGAATACGGGAATCATCCGGTTAGTGCCGGATCGGACATACATGGTGCCGTGAAAGCCACCGATGACCGGTTCGCCGAGGGAAGACCATATTTTTGCAAAGGCCAGCAGATTGTCCTTCGGATTCGAGTAGTCGAGCTTGCCGGTCGGCGTCGGGGTGGCCGATGAGGTTGCGGCGCCGCCATTGCCGGCCGCGAGACCCAGGGAGATTCCGCCGAGCGCCGACAGCGCCTGGCGGCGGTTGAGCATCAAGTCGTTGATTAGCAGCGAGGTCATATCAGCCGCTCCTTGTTGCGCTGGCGCCCGAGCCCGTCGGCGGGGCGATCACATCCTGCTTGCGCCGGTCCGTCCATTCGTAATCGGGATTCTCCGGCGGGATGTCTTGCCGATAACTTTCCCAGGTTCCGACACGATCGTTACGAATGGGCCAATCGTCGGGCAGAGTGAGGAACTCCGGCGCATGTTTTTCGATGTAGGCGAGTACCTTTGGACGCACGGACTGCGTTCCGGGTAAGCCTTTCTGGCTAAACATGCGGCCGAAGATAATGCCGTCCTCGTATCGACTGCCGCCCATTTTCATCCACGGCCACCAATTACACTGCCGGGAGAAGCCCGCACGAAACCGCGCCGTCGGCAGGGAACGATCCTCGAGTTCGTTGCGGTCTACATAGAACACAAAATGTTCGGACGGAGTGATGGTCTTGCCCGTCGACGATTTCGGCCAGCCTTCCGGAGTGACCGGATTCGTATAATCGTGGGTGTAGTCCCATGCTAACAACAGATCGTCGCCGAATTGCTCGAAGGGCAACAGGAACGGGTATGCGCCGTTTTCGTCCGGGAATACCGTGCCTTCATTCATCAGGGTCGGGCTGTCGCCCTCGCCACCCATGGCGAATTTCGGTATCTGGGTACCCAAGCGTCCGCCGAGAAGGTTGTTGTAGAAGTGGTAGACCTCGACGGTCTCTTCGGTGAACGGGTTGGTCCAGGTTTCCAATACATCGCCGGTGCGCAGATCCGTGAAGTAACCGGTCTCGCGCGATTTGATGTTGAGGAAGCCCTGGGGATCCCATTTGCATTGCAGGCAGCCCGTGCCCTCGTAGCCAAACAAGGGAATCATGCGTTGGTTGCCGATGCGGGCGTACATCAAGCCATAGAAACCCCCGATGACAGGTTGCTCATAGCCCGACCAAATCTTGCCGAATGCCCACAAGTTGTCTTTCGGATCGGCAAAGTCTAGTCCGCCCCGGCGCTGAGGTATCGCGGCCCCCGCAGTCGGTGTGAGCAGGCCGCCACCCAGTCCGCCGAGGGCCGCGCTGCCCAAGCCTTTGAGGACGGAACGGCGATTGGTGATCCAATCGCGCACGAAGCTTGATGGCAGCATGGTCGGTTCCTTTAAAAATGGCGGATTTACACTAGACCGCGTGGATCATGCCAGGAACCAAGCCGACCGCCTCTGTCCACTGGCCGGTGGATGAAATTCCGAGCCGAACGCCTTGCATTTCGGGCCGCGATGCCGCAATACACGCCGATGCGAGAAAATACGGCATCCGGATGGGGCAGCCGGGCAAAGGCCTTGCACTGGCTGATCGCGATGATGATCTTGGTAGAGGTACCGGTGGGATTCATCATGGCCTATACCTATGGGGCATCGTTCGAAGATGACAACATGCTGGCGCTGCACAACCTCATGGCCCAAATCCATATTACAAACGGTTTTTGCATCTTGGTCTTGGTGCTCTACCGGCTATCGTGGCGCTTCAGAAACCCCACGCCGGCGCTGCCCGCTGCGTTGCAAGCGTATCAAAAGTGGTTGGCGCGGCTGACCCACGCCACGCTTTACGGATTATTGATCCTGATGCCGTTGTCCGGTTGGGCCGCCAATTCCGTTCTCGGCGATACGGAGCGATTCGGCGTAACCGAATTGTGGTTTTTCGCGTGGGATATCCTGCCGCCGATTTTGCCGCAGCTACCACTGGAGCATCGCTTTGGTTACGGGTTTTTCGCCACGATCCACCGCTATGCCCTATATACGGGCGGGGTTGTGCTGGCACTGCATGTTATTGCCGCCCTATGGCACCATAGCTTGCGTCGAGACAATATTTTGTTGCGCATGTGGCCGGCGGGGAGACTAGAGCAGGGTCGCGAGCGGTGAGACTACCTGTTGCCGTTGCCGGTAGTGGCCGATCAATACAATGTTAATATCGCCCCTGGCTAGGGCCGCAGATCTCGTCCATCTTTAATATAAGGGAGTAGAACCAATCATGTTCAAATCACTAGCAGCGTTCGCGATCGCCATGTTCACCATAAGTACTGCGGCGGGTGCCGATCTTGTCTTGGTGGTCGGCGGGACTGGTAAGACGGGATGGGAGACCGTTAAGGAAGCGATGGCACAGGGTTATGAAGTGCGGGCGACTAGCACGAACATCAAAAGAGCCAAAGAACGTTTTGGTGAGGACGGTTTTACCTGGGTGGAAATGG
>JAHEKG010000192.1 GCA_024638475.1 Rhodospirillales bacterium
TGATTATCGTCGGCTGCATGAGTCCTGCGCGGCGGGGGGGTCGCTGGAGTTGGATCCCGATCTCGAGATACCCAACGTGCTTCGTAAGATTCATATTCATCTGCAGCCTGGGGGCTATGCCCGGGATCAGGCCGATGATGACGTGATTGCCGGGGCATTCTATGAAGCCGGCGGGGCCGTCTACTCTCGCGGTCAGTCCATCGGGGTTGCGGAATCCAAGGCCGAGACCATCATCCGCTTCATCCGCGAACGCTATGCCCTCGAACCCAGACGCATTCTCGATGTCGGTTGTTCCGCCGGTGCGTCGTCGACGCCCTACGCCGAAGCTTTTCCCGATGCGAAAGTGCATGCCATTGATGTGGCGCCTGGTCTGTTGCGCTACGCTCACGCCCGTGCCGAGGCGCTAGGTGTCGCCGTACACTTCCATCAACGCAACGCCGCGGCGATGGGTTTTGACGACGGCAGTTTCGATCTGGTCGTGTCTCACAATGCGATGCATGAAATGTCGGCCAAAACGACCGCCGCCATGATGCAAGAAAGCTTTAGGCTGTTGCGCTCAGGCGGAGTATGCGTTCATCAAGATATTCCTCTGCGTTACGACGGGCTGAGCGAGTTCAAGCGTTTCGATCTAGGCTGGGATCTAAAGAACAACAATGAACCCTTTTGGGAGGCCTACGCTACCAACGACTGCGAAGCGATGCTCAAAGCCGCCGGCTTTGCTGCTGCCGACATTTCCATCGATGCCGTGCCGCTGCCGGATAGCCCCATGGCGTGGTACGTGGCGAGCGCCCGCAAGCAGGCCTAGCCCTGGCGCGCCCCGTGTTTGGCGTCGCGGATTCAGGGCCTCGCTAGATTGACTCTGAGGCCGGGACGAGTCACGGTAACGCGGGTGCCGTGATCGGATTCCAGCCGCTGTTTCATCTTGTGCGAGGCTTTGACTTCGCCATGCACCAAGAACACGGGGGGACGGCCGCCGATTTCGCCATACCAGCGAGACAGGTCCTCCTCGTCACCGTGGGCCGACAGTCCACCAACGGTGTGGATTTGGGCGGCTACCCGGATGGGGCTGCCATGAATTCGCACCCAATCACGGCGCTCCACGAGGCGGCGCCCTAGCGAACCGTTTGCCTGATAGCCGGGAATGATGACATGGGTTTGTGGACGCCAAAGGTTGTATTTGAGGTGATGGATAATTCGCCCGCCCGTACACATGCCGCTGCCGGCTAGAACGATGGCGCCGCGCGATAGCTCATTGATGCGGCGCGAATCGTCCGCTGTTGCCGACAACACCAAATTCTTGATTGGCGGCATTTCCTTCGTGCCGCGATGCAGCTGCGTCGCTTCGTCATCGTAGAGGTGCGGGTAATCCCAATATATCTTGCTGGCCGCAATCGCCATCGGACTATCGAGGAAGATCCGCCAGTTGTCTAATCGCCATTCGTCGAAGTGTGTGCCCAGGTGGTAGAGGATTTCCTGGCTTCTGCCAACGGCGAAGGCGGGAATGAGTACATTGCCCCCGTCTGCGTGGGCCTGTTGAATGATTTCACCCAATTCGGTAATGGTCTCGGCACGCTCCCGATGCCGTCGGCCGCCATAGGTGCTCTCCATGATGACGACGTCGGCGCTATCGATGACAGCAGGGTCGCGCAAGATTGGGGTGTCGTATTGTCCCAGGTCGCCCGAGAACACCAGACGGCGCTGCACACGCCCCTCGGTAAGATCGAGTTGGACGCTACAGGAGCCCATGATGTGGCCGGCATCGTGAAAGGTCAGCTGCACCCCCGGGAGGATTTCCCGTCCGATGGCATAGCGCTCTGCCTGCAACAAACTGCAGGCTGCCTCGGCATCTTCAGCGGAATACAGCGGCTGCAATAGTTCGGCCCCCTTGCGCTGGCGCCGGCGGTTCTCCCGTTCGACATCCCGTTCGTTCAGGTAAGCCGAATCTTTAAGCAGAATCCGCACCAGATCGCAGCTCGCCCGGTGGGCGTAGATGGGGCCGGAATAGCCGCGTTTTACCAATAATGGCAGGCGGCCGGAATGATCGATATGGGCATGGCTCAGGACCACCGCATCGATCTTGCCGACATCGAAGGGGAACGGGCCGCGGTTGCGCGCCTCATCCTGGCGGCTGCCCTGGATGAGCCCACAGTCCAGCAGCAGGTGATAGCCGTTTACCTTTAGGATATGGCAGGAACCGGTGACCTCGCCGGCGGCGCCAAAGAATTCTAGGTCCATGGGGCCGAATTGTAGCCGCCAGGCGGCGAATTTCAGAACCCGGGTATAGTTTGTTTGCATTGCTAGCCGCCGGTCGGACTATAATCCGACCGAATTCTGGCCCGCAGGGTCCTTCCAGGGTTTTCGAAATCGACACCCCCGGCTCACAGCACAGCGGAATGTTGGATGGCCCCAACAACGGTCCCGGTTCACACTTTCTGTGCTTGCGGGTATCCTTCCTATCCGGGGTTGTGAACGCGTCTCGAAAACAACAGTCAGATAACATTGGGTAATCCAAACAAGGACGCCTGCTGATGCAGCCAACCGATACTGACGGTGAGTACTTCCACCAGGTTGTGGACTGCCAATGGGCATGCCCGGCGCACACCGACGTACCCGAATACATTCGCCTGATCGCCCAGGGCCGGTTTGACGACGCCTATATGCTCAACCGGGTGTCCAACATTTTTCCGGCGATTCTGGGCAGGGTGTGCGATCGTCCCTGCGAGCCAGCTTGCCGGCGCACACGCGTCGAAGATAAGCCGGTGGCCATTTGTCGTTTGAAACGCGTGGCTGCGGACAACCGCACCAATATCGAAGCGCGCCTACCGAGCGCCCCCAAACAAATGAACGGCAAACGCATTGCCCTGGTGGGTGCCGGCTGTGCTTCTCTCGCCGTCGCCAACGATTTGATCCCCTTGGGTTACGAATGCGTCATGTTCGAGGCCTTGGATCAGCCCGGCGGTTTGATGCGGACCAATATTCCAAAATTTCGCTTGCCACCCGATGTGCTTGACGAGGAAATCGGTTATATCGTCGATATGGGCGTCGATCTTCGATTGAGCAGCCCCATCAAAAGCATGCGGGCCCTGTTGGACGAGGGTTACGATGCGATCTTCGTTGGCACCGGCGCGCCGAAGGGTAAGGAACTGAATTTGCCGGGTCGCCATGACACCGATCGAATTCACATCGGGATAACCTGGCTTGAATCCGTGGCGTTCGATCACATTAAGTCAATCGGCAAGAAGGTGCTGATTATCGGCGTGGGGAATACGGCCATGGATTGTTGCCGGACGTCGCTGCGCCTTGGCGCGGATGACGTTAAAGTGATGGCACGGAAGCCCAGACAATTCTTCAAGGCCTCGGATTGGGAATTGGAAGATGCCGAAGAAGAGCAAGTCGAGATTATCGTTAATCACTCGCCGAAAGAGTTCGTCACCGAGGGCGGAAAACTCAAGGGCATGACCTTCGATAAAATGGAATACGACATCGATGACAATGGCCGCATTACCGATACGCGGACCGTCGGCGAAGTGTTTTTCCCTTGCGACGACGTTGTCCTAGCCATCGGCCAGGAGAACGCCTTCCCTTGGGTAGAGCGGGATCTGGGGATGGAGTTTGATCAGTGGGATGTGCCGGTAGTGGATGCGGTTACATTTCAATCTACCGTGCCGGGAGTCTTCTTTGGCGGCGACTCGGCCTTTGGGCCGAAGAATATTATCTGGGCCGTCGAACATGGTCATCAGGCCGCGATCTCCATCCATAAGTATTGCAACGATGAAGACCTGAACAAGCGCTTGCCCCGCGGGGTTAGTCTCGCCAGTACTAAGATGGGTATTCACGAGTGGAGTTATTCAAACGATTTCGATGAGGCGTCGCGCCGGCTCATGCCGCATGTTGACCTCAAGAAGCGTTTCAAAAAGTTGAACATTGAAGTGGAACTCGGTTTTACCGCGGAGCAGGTCGCTACCGAGGTAGAACGATGCCTGAACTGCGACATCCAAACGGTCTTTACAGCCGATCTCTGCATCGAATGCGATGCCTGCATCGATATCTGTCCGGTCGACTGTTTGACGATGACGGAGAATGCCGAGCGCGAGGAGCTCGTGAAAAACCTGGAGGCTCCCGTTCTCAACCCGGAGCAGCCACTGTATGTTTCCGCGCCTCTAAAGCAAACAGGACGGGTGATGGTAAAGGATGAGAACCTGTGTGTGCATTGCAGCTTGTGCGCCGAGCGTTGCCCCACCGGCGCCTGGGACATGCAGAAATCCACCTTAATTTATCCTTACGCGCAGGACGAAGCGCGGGAGACCCCAGCGTGTCAAGCAACTCGAAAGGCCAGCTAAACAACTTTGTCATAAAGCTGGCAAACGTGAATGGTACTGGCTCTGCCAGTGCCAATACCCTACTGATGAAGTCCATTTTCAGGATGGGTATTCCGGTGACGGGTAAGAATTTCTTTCCCTCCAACATTCAGGGTCTTCCAACCTGGTACGAGATTAGAATAAATCGCGACGGACACCTGGCCCGTTCCGGGTTTGTGGATGTCATGGTGGCGATGAACGCGCAGACCTATCAACAGGATCTGCGAGAGGTCAGTCCTGGCGGTACGCTGATTTACGATTCAACCTGGCCGCGCAATCGAGTCTTGAGCCGGCCGGATATTCGTATTTTGGGTATTCCCTTGGCGCGGATGTGTAACGAGCACTTCACGAGCGCGCGTGCCCGTATTTTGATGAAGAACATGGCTTACCTAGGCGCGTTGGCGGCGCTTCTGGAGATCGATCGCGACATTATTCGTGAACTCGTGGAAGAGACTTTCGCTAGTAAGCCGAAGCTCATCGGCTCCAACATGGAAGCGGTCGAACTCGGTTTCAACTATGCCAGCGAGCATTTCGACTGTCCCCTCGATACCCGTTTGCAGCCCATGAACAAGACCGTCGATCACGTGATGATCGACGGTAATACGGCAGCCGCGCTGGGTTGCGTTTACGCCGGGGCGACGGTCGGTGCGTGGTATCCCATCACACCCTCTACTTCGTTGATGGACGGTTTCAAGAGTTTTTGCGAGCGCCTGCGAATCGACAAGAAAACCGGGAAGCGCAACTTCGCCATCATCCAGGCCGAAGACGAACTCGCTGCCATCGGTATCGTGCTCGGTGCTAGCTGGAATGGCGTGAGAGCATTCACGCCGACCAGTGGGCCCGGTATTTCCTTGATGAGCGAATTTATCGGCTTTGCTTATTACGCGGAAATTCCTGCTGTCATCTTTGATGTTCAGCGGGTTGGGCCGTCTACCGGGATGCCGACGCGGACCCAACAGTGCGATATTCTCGCCGCAGCCTATGCGTCTCATGGTGATACAAAACACATCGTGTTATTTCCGGCGAATCCGGAAGAGTGTTTTCACTTCGCCGTCGCGGCCTTCGATCTGGCCGAACGCTTCCAAACGCCGGTGTTCGTGCTTTCCGATTTGGATATCGGCATGAATGACTGGATGTGTAAACGCCTAGAGTGGGACGATAGTTATCAACCCGACCGCGGCAAAGTACTGGACGCGGCGGCGCTCGAGGGTATCGAGAAATTTTATCGCTATGACGATAGCGATGGGGATGGTATTCCCTACCGAACCTATCCTGGCGTGCACCCCAAGGGGGCGTACTTCGTCCGCGGTTCCGGTCACAATCGGTACGGCGGCTACACCGAGGACGCCGAGGAATACAAGGAAGTCGTCGATCGCCTGGTGCGGAAATTCGAGACGGCGGCCGAAGAGGTGCCCGAACCGGCCATCAAGCAAGGTCGTAAAGGCACCGCCTGGGGTCTGGTCTCAATTGGTAGTTGCGATAACGCCGTGTTGGAGGCCCTCGACCAGCTTGCCGCAAAGGGTATCCACCTCAGCTATATGCGGGTTAAGGCGTTTCCTTTTGGACGCAAAGCACGACGTTACCTTGAGCGCCACGAGCGCGTTTTCGTTGTCGAACAAAATCGCGATGCGCAACTGAAATCGTTGCTAACCTTAGAAACCGAATACCCAAAAGAAAAGATGATCTCGATCTTGAACTACAGCGGTCTGCCTATTGACGCCCGATGTATCGTCAATGCCATTAGCGAGGCGGTTGAAAAAGGAGCGGCGGCGTGAGTTATATCGAAAAACCGAAAATAGTCCACAAGGGGTTACAGCGTAACGAGCTGGGCTTGACCATACGCGACTACGAAGGAGGCATGTCCACGCTTTGTGCCGGGTGCGGACACGATTCGATTACGGCGGCAATTGTCCAAAGCTTTTTCGAGCTAGATGTCCCTCCGCACCGCGTCGCGAAGATGAGCGGAATTGGTTGTTCTTCGAAAACGCCTGCCTACTTTCTGAGCGCGGCGCATGGTTTCAACAGCGTGCATGGGCGCATGCCGTCGGTTGCCACCGGTGCTAACGCAGCCAATGGTGATCTTTACTACATTGGTGTATCCGGTGATGGTGATTCGTTGAGTATCGGTTTTGGCCAATTTGCCCATGCGTTGCGGCGCAACCTCAATATGGTCTACATCATTGAGAACAATGGCGTCTACGGGCTAACCAAGGGGCAGTTTTCCGCCTCTGCAGATATCGGCTCCAAAGCCAAGAAGGGCGAGGTCAACGAGCAGCCACCCATCGATCCGGTGCAGATGGCGATCTCGATGGGTGGTAGCTACGTGGCACGAAGTTTCTCCGGTGACAAGGGGCAGCTAGTCCCGTTGATCAAGGCCGGCATCATGCATCGCGGTTTCGCGCTGATCGACGTGATATCTCCCTGCGTGACCTTTAACGACCACGAAGATTCAACAAAAAGCTATGCGTACACGCGAGCATTTCGTCATCGTGCTAT
>JAHEKG010000012.1:0-11624 GCA_024638475.1 Rhodospirillales bacterium
GGCGGCATCTTTCAGCAGACCCTTACGAAAGCACAGTGACAGCATCGATTCGATGCGCCGTTCCCAAAAAGTAAGGTCATGCTCGCTGGGCTCGACCGGTCCGGCCGGCAAGCCTCCCATGTCATGGGGCAAATTGTCGGGAGCTCGTGTGTTCACCGTATCGCGCCATTGTAGAATACCGCCAAGATCATACCACCGCTCCACTGTGCGGGGCGCCATGACGCTGAGGGATAAGCCATGCACAAAGTGACCCTGCCCGAGGAATTCAGACGCCAACTAGAGCAACGCCGCGGCGCCGGCAGGCGCCACATCTTCAACAGCATCGAGCCCAAAAAAACCGCGCTGCTCGTGGTGGACATGCAAAACTTTTTCATCGATGCGATACCCACGGCTCGCGGCATCGTGCCGAACATCAACCGGCTGGCCGGTGCACTACGAAATGCGGGCGGGCTGGTGGTTTGGATTCGCGCCAGTCACAGCGAAACCGGACACGCCGCCTGGACCTTATTCTTCGATAACTTCTTGAAGCCTGGGCTCGGTGCCGAAATCCGCCGTCAGTTGTCCCCCGGCCACCCGGCCCACGAATTCTTCGAAGCATTGGATATTCGGGCCGAAGATCCTATCGTCGACAAGGATCGGTTCAGCGCCTTCATCCAGGGCGCCTCTAACTTGGAGGAAATACTGCGGGCCAGCGATATCGACACGGTGCTCGTGGTCGGCACGAACACGGACGTGTGCTGCGAATCGACGGCCAGGGACGCCATGATGCTGGACTTCAAGACGTTCATGGTGGAAGACGCGAATGCCGCGAAGGACGATCAAGACCACATCGATGGTTTGCGCACGTTCGTACAGGTCTTCGGTGATGTCATCACCACCGATGAAGCCCTCAAGCTGATTGCCCCTTCCTAAACTGGGCGTTGGCGATGCCGTTCTCGGGTGTGGACACCTCTTTGGAGGGATGGCTCCCTTCGGTCCGCTTTATTCCCTCCAAAGAGGTGTCCACACCCGAGAACGGCCAACGACGCGCATCGCTTGACGATCCCAATCAAGGACCGTGTTTCCGACCGTGACGATCCCTGGGCCAGCTAAGCGTACTTCTCTCTCATGGGAATAAAGCGGACCGCAGGGAGCCATCCCATGAGAGAGAAGTACGCTTAGCTGGCCCAGGGACAGCGCAACGCCCAACAAGCAGCGTTAGGCCGCGAGCGGATCCATCGTCACGACCACCTTGCCGACGTGGCCACCTTCATTCAGGTAATCGTACGCGGCGGGCGCGTCGTCGAAATTAAACGTCCTATCGATTTTCGGTTCGACGGCGTTACTGTCTACGGCTCTAAGTAGATCCGCCAACATCCGCCGACTCCCCGAGGTGATCCCCTTCAGGACGATGTTGTTTAGCATCAGCCCTCTCAATTCCGTGGGCCCATCCGGCTGCCCCCCAAGGGCGCCGAGCAATCCCACACGGGCGTTGGGCGCACAACAGCCTAGCGACTGCGACAGCGTGGCCATCCCCACGGTCTCGACCACGATGTCCACGCCACGCCCCGCGGCCGCGCGAACGGCGTCGCCCCAAGCGGGCTCGCTACGATAGTTAACGGTGATGTCTGCGCCGAGTTCTCGCGCCACGGCGAGTTTGTCGTCACTGGACGAAGTGATCGCGAAACTGGCGCCATTCATCTTCGCGAGCTGCAGCGCCAAGATCGACACCCCCCCGGTGCCTAGCGCCAGGACGAGATCGCCGGCTTTGATCTGGCCGAGCGTTTCCAGCACGGTCCACGCGGTGATGCCCGCTGCGCCCCAAGCAGCGGCGGCGGCATAGCTGACGCCGTCCGGTAACTTGACCAGCGCGGCCGCGGGCATCCGGGCGACTTCGGTGAGCCAGCCGTCCAGCGAGCTCCCCAGGTCGGCCGCGAATACCGAAGGATCGAACTCGCCATCGATCCAACTCGTAAAATGCGGCGCGGTAACCCGGTCGCCAATCTCGAAACCCACGACGCCGGGGCCGACGGCAACGACATCTCCGGCGCCGTCACCCAACGGAATCCGTGTCGCTGGTTTCGGCGCGCCGTACCGGTCCCGCATGATCATCAAGTCGCGATGGTTGAGGGCCGCCGCACCGACCGCAACCAACACCTCGCCCGCCGCGGGCGGTGCGATGGGACCACTGACCCGCTGCAGACTTTCGAGGCCTTTTTGCTCACCTATTTGGTAACGGCTGATGGTACGGTCATTCCACGCCACGGCACTCTCCCCTCTCGTCGTATCCGCACGGGCTACAGCGCCCGCGGCCATCATGGTCAGACCCGCCTTTAACGCATCCCGGCGTGTGGTCTTGGACTCTGCCATTTCAACCCTCGGTGTTTCTCGCGAGTCAGTTTCGCACATTAGGGCGCAATCTTCGCGCCGGCTTCCAACAACGACACCGTCACGGCCGCCGGATGGATCTCGATGAGTTGTAAGCCCGCCACATCTAACAACTGCCGGTACTCGTCTGCAGTCCGCTCGCGCCCACGGGTAAGCAGCATCATGCCCACATCTTGGGCTTTGCTCGGATCGGGTTCATTGCCCGGCTTCATCACGGTTTCGGCGATGAGTACCCGCCCGTTCGAACCCATTGCCGCGGCGCAATTACGCAATATCTGGATCGCGGCAGCATCGTCCCAATCATGGATGATGCGCTTCAGCACGTAGACATCGGCCCCGGCCGGCAATGAGTGGAAGAAATCGCCGGCGATCAATTCACAGCGGTCCATCAACGGGCCCGTCAGATAGCGGGGCTCCGCAAGCACCTGCGGCTGGTCGAACAACACACCCTTCGAATCGGGATGATGAGTCAGGATCGCCGCCAACAACCCGCCCTGCCCGCCGCCGACGTCGACGATCTTGGTGAACTGACCGTAGTCGAACGCTTGGGCGACCGCCGCGTCCTCGGGGCCGGAAATCAGCGCCATAGCGGCATCGAACAAGGCGTTGGCTTCAGGGTGAGCGCTCAAGTAATCGAAGAACGCCTGACCGTGGGCTTTGTCGAAGGCCGGTTCACCGGTCGCAATGGTATGGGGCATTTCCAGATACGTCGCCCAGACGATGTCCTGCCACGCCAGGCTCAACAAGGGCGCGACGGAATCCTCGGCGTCGGTCGTGAGCACCCGCGAGGATGCCGTATGGTCGAATCGACCCTCGTCGTCTTCCTTGAAGATGTGTTCCGCGGCAAGCATGCGGAGTAAGCGGTAAAGCGCATCCGGGTGTTGGCCAAGCTCGCCGGCGAGTTCCGCGGCAGTCGTCGGCGCTTGACTAATCCGGTCGGCTATCCCTAATTCAACGACCAGCGCCAAGGCCCGCGCCAGCGGCACCTGTGCGGTAATCCCTAGTACCTTTCCCCGCGGAGAGAGTCGATCGGCCATGACGCCTACCGAACCATGCTGGCGAAGTCCACGGGCTGGGCCAAGTTTAATTCGGCGCCGTAACGCGGCAGAGGATACTTGAGTCCGGTCGCGCAATTGAACAAGACCGCGTGGTCATCGGCGGAGACCCGGCCCTCATCCAGCGATTTCAAGTAGGCGGCATAGGTGGCCGCACCCTCGGGACACAACAGCAGGCCTTCTTGGCCGGCCACCTCCGTTCGACCCGCCTCGATGGCCTCGTCGGATACCGTGATCGCAAAACCGTCGCTCTCTCGCACGGCCTGCAAAATCAGGAAATCGCCAATCGCCACGGGCACCCGAATGCCGGCGGCGACGGTGTGCGCATTCTCCCATAGCTCGGCGGTCTCCCTACCCTCTTCGAAGGCCTTTACAATGGGGGCACAACCTTCCGCTTGTACCGCTACCATGCGGGGCCGTTTTTTCCCCAGCCAGCCGATGTGCTCGAGTTCGGCGAACGCCTTCCACATGCCGATCAGGCCCGTGCCGCCGCCCGTAGGATAGAAAATGACGTCGGGAACGCTCCACCCCAGTTGTTCGGCCAGCTCCAGGCCCATGGTTTTCTTGCCTTCGATACGGTACGGCTCCTTCAATGTAGAGAAGTCGAACCATCCCGTCGGCGCCTTACCTTCACCGACAATCTTGCCGCAATCGTTAATGAGTCCATTCACCCGAAACACCTCCGCGCCCTGGATGCCGGTTTCGGCAATATTGATTTCCGGCGTATCTCCGGGGCAGAACACATAGCTCTTCATGCCCGCCCGGCTAGCATAGGCGCTCAATGCCGCGCCCGCATTGCCATTCGTCGGCATGGCAACGCTGCGCACGCCGAGCTCTTTTGCCATGCTCAGCGCAACGGCAACACCCCTTGCCTTGAAGGAGCCGGTGGGGAGACGTCCCTCGTCCTTGACGTCGATTCGATTGGCACCTCGCGAGGCGGCGATCCGCGACAGCGAAATGAGCGGGGTCGTCACCTCGCCGAGGGAGACGATATTCTCGGCCCGGGTCACCGGCAAGAACTCCCGGTAACGCCACAGATCCGACGTGCGTTCTAGCAAAGCTTGCTTATCGACGGCGGCACCGAGTCGGTCCAAATCGTAACGAACCAACAGCGGAAAACCGCCGTCGGAAAGGTTGTGCAATTCACCGGCCGGGTAGCGTTCGCCGCTTCGGGAGCATTCCAAGTGGCTCACGAAACTGGGGAGTTCCCCTCGGGTATTGTCTGCGTAGGTCATCGTTGCATCTCTTCGAGGGTCGGTTAACGGGTCGCTTGGATACTATCCGCAATCACCTGAACGATCAGTCTGCGGTCCTCAGGTGTGAGCGTCAGTGGGATTCTCATGTCGCAAAGACGGCTGAGTATTTCTCGGGTCTGGTTCATGAGCGGCTGTTCCGGCGCATAGCCCCAGTGTTCGAAATGGCTCGTGAATCCTCTCGGCTCGGGGCGGCCAAACCATTTAATACCGACACCCTGGGCGGCGCAGCGATCCACGATCCGAGCTATCCGCTCCGCGCTAATGCCGGTGAAGGAAAACTGTATCGACGAGGCGATATATTCTTCTCTTGAATCGCGCGCAGGCACCGTCACGTGCTCGACCGCCGCAAGGCGCGCGGCCAGGTCCTGGTAACTGGCATTCCATGCACGCCCCCGCTCTTCCAGCAACTGGATTTGCGGGCGGGCGATAGCCGCCGTAACCTCATGCATGCGCAAGCTAAGGTTGGGAATTGATGCCTGGTGGCGCGCAAACACCTCCGCGGCGGGCGCCGCGCCGTTCTGGCCGTACATCATATAACTGCCCGAATAGAGAATCGCCTTCGCGGCGATATCCGGATCGTCGGTCACCAGCATGCCGCCCTCGCCGGCGTTAATGTGCTTGTAGGATTGAAAACTATAACAAGCCACCTCGCCAAAGCGGCCGCTGGGGGTCCCATCCCACTTGGCGCCCAGCGTGTGGGCACAATCCTCGATCAGGGTAATGCCGTGTCGCCGGCATAGCTCGGTGACTGCGTGCATGTCGGCAATATGCCCGCGCATGTGCGATAGCATCAACACACCCGCACCCGTCTCGGCTTTGCGGGCGAGATCACCCAGGTCAATCAAGTATTGATCGTTGCATTCCACAAACACCGGCACGGCGCCGGCATGAACGATGGAACCGGGTACGGGGGCCAAGGTAAACGCGTTTAACAACACCCGGTCGCCCGGCTGCACCCCCGTGCTGAGTAGGGCGAGGAACAACGCGCTGCCACAGGAATTTAACGCCACCGCATAACGACAACCCAAGTACGCGGCGAAGTCTTTCTCCAGCAGCGCAACTTCCGATTGCTCGCGGCCGAATTCACCATAGCGGGTAATGTAGCCGCGCTGCATCACCTGCTCGGCACGGCGCAAGCCGCTAGCGGGGATCGGCGCCGGCTCACCGAGATCCCGGCGCAGAACTACCCGAGGCGGATTGTCCGTGTTCCGATCTTCCATTGCGTTGGCCAATGGGTCCATGTAACTTGCACTATAGTACTATGGTGGGAAAACTAAGTGAGACTGATCCCATGAAACGCTTCGTTTGGCTGATGGCCCTGGCGGTTTGTGCCGCCTGCAGCCCACCCGAGAACAGCGTATCCACAGCTGTCTACGACTTAGTGATACGCGGCGGCCGGGTCGTTGATCCGGATACCGGGCTCGACGCAATCCGCAACGTCGGCATTACGGACGGGCGTATTGCCGCGGTCTCCGAACAGCCACTCGCGGGGACCGAAGTCGTGGATGCGGCCGGACTGATCGTCGCCCCGGGGTTTATTAATCTGCATTCCCACGCCTGGACGCCGATCGGCCAGCGTTTCGAGGTTCAAGACGGCGTTACCACCACGTTGGAACTGGAGTCAGGCAGCTACCCGGCCAGCGCGTTCGGCACGTACGAACCGATTGCCATCGCCAATCGATCCCGTGCCCACTTCGGCGCCTCCCTGGGGCACGCCTGGATTCGATCCGCCATTCTGGAAGGCGAAAACAGTGTGACGGGGTTCGAGGAACTCGTGGCTGGCGCGCTCAACGGGACGGCCGGCGGCCTAAGCATGGAACGACCCGCATTTCGACAAGCCCTGGACAGCAATCAGAAGGCCGAGTTACGTAGCCGCCTGAATTCAGGCTTGGATGCCGGCGGCCTGGGTATCGGGATGCTCCTCGATTACATGAGCGAAGTCGTCGATAGCGCGGAAATGCAGTTAGTTTTCGAAGTCGCCGGCGAACGTAAGGCGCCCATCTTCGTCCATATTCGCCGCGGCGTGGCCGGCGACACCGCCGGCCTAATCGAAGTGATCGAGCTGGCCAAAGCCACGGGAGCACCCGTGCATATCTGCCATATTCAAGCCAATGCCATGAATAACGTGGTTGAGTTCATGCAGTTGGTTCGGGAAGCGAACGCGGCGGGCGCTAAGGTAACCATGGAATCGTTTCCCTACAACGCCGGGTCAACGGCGATTTCCGCCGCCGTCTTCAACCGTGATTGGCAGAAAATCTTCGCAATCACCTACGAGGACGTCGAATGGCTCGCCACCGGCGAGCGCCTCACCGAAGAACTGTGGAACCAATACCGTGAAGAAGCGCCCGGCGGAATCGTAGTACACCATTACAACCGGGAAGAGTGGACCCGCATCGCGAGCATTGCCCCGGATGTGATTGTGGCCTCCGATGGCCAACCTGTTATTAATCTGCAGAACAAAACTATCCCTTTCGGAATCGGCACGAATTCACGGATCTACGCCCGTTACGTTCGCGAAGAAGGCAGCCTGGACTTGATGACCGCGGTCGCGAAAATGACGCTACTACCCGCGCAGGTGTTGGAAGACTACAGCGAGGCCTTTAAGCGCAAGGGGCGCATTAGTATTGGCGCCGATGCCGACCTCACGATCTTCGATCTAGAAAGTATCCAGGATCACGCGACTTATCGCGAACCCTTCCTGGTCTCCACCGGCATTGCCCACGTGATCGTCAGCGGAAAATTCGCGCTCCGCAATGGCAAGTTGTTAGAAGACAGCTACCCGGGCAAACGAATTCTAAAGTAGAACTGGAGCATCGATCGACCATGGACCCGATCACACTCGAGGTACTGCGCGGCCAATTGGACAGCGCCGCGGAGGAAATGCAGGTCACGCTGCTGAAAAGTTCCTATTCGACGATCATTTCGGAATCCCTCGATGCGACTTCCGCGTTGTTCGATCGTCAGGGCAATACGGTCGCGCAAGCGGTGTCCATCCCCATCCACCTCGGCGTGCTGGCAGAACTAGGCACGCGGTTCGCTGCCGCCTACCCGGCCGGCACGGCGAAGCCCGGTGACGTGTACGCCATCAACGACCCCTATGCCGGGGGCACCCACCTGCCTGACATCGCCGTTGCCGCACCCGTGTTTTACGCCAACGAACTCGCGGGCTACGTGGTCACCATGACCCACCACCAGGACGTCGGCGGCTCGGTCCCCGGCAGCACTGCCATTAAGGTCCACGACCACTTCGCGGAAGGCTTACGTATCCCCATGATTCGATTGGTAAAATCGGGCCTGCGGGACGACGACATTATCGCGCTGATGATGGCCAACAGCCGCACTCCGGACAATATCCGCGGCGACTTGAACGCCCAGATGGCCGCCTGCAGAACGGGTGTGGACCGCTTCGCTGCGGTCTTCGAGCACTGGGGTGCCGAGGCGGTCAACGAGGGTATGGACGAGCTGTTGGCCTACGCGGAACGACTTACCCGCAAGGAAATCGAAAAAATTCCAGACGGCGCATACCACTTTGAAGACTTCATGGACGATGACGGCTCCAGCGCCGACGCCGAACCCATTCCGTTTCGTATAAAGATGACGGTCAAGGGGTCCGATATTCATTTCGACTTCACGGGAACCGGCGCACAAGTAAGAACGGCGATTAACAACGTACCCTACTCCGCCATTTCAGCCATCTATTATGCCATCCGCACTCTCACCGGCGATTCCGCACCGAATAATGACGGTTGTTATCGCCCCGTGAGCGTGCACATGCCGAAGGGCAGCATCGTCAATCCGGAGTTTCCCGCACCCATCAATGCGCGCGCGGTATGTCTGCGGCGGGTGATCGATACCGTCCTTGGCGTAATGGCGCAGGCCATCCCCGAGCGCATGACGGCGGCCCATTGCGGGCAAAGCTCGCTCATTCATGTCGGTACTGTGAATCAAGCAACCGGCAAACGCATCGTCGCCACGGTGGGAGGGCCGTGGATGGGCGGCATGGGCGCAAGATCCACGAAGGACGGCATCGATGTGACCGATCACGACGCTTCCAATGTCTTTCACATGCCCATCGAAACCAGCGAGGCGGAACTGCCGATTCGGTTTCGGCGCGTCGGACTATGGACCGACTCCGGTGGGGCCGGGGAATTTCGCGGCGGCCTAGGGTACGAAGAGGAATTCGAGTGGCTCGACGGCCGGGGCACCACCACCGTGCGCAGGGATAGGCACAAGTTCGCGCCCTGGGGCCTCAACGGCGGCCTCGGCGGACCCCTCTGCAAGACCCAACTCGCCCGGGCCGGCGGCCAACCGCAGGATCTAGCGCCGAAGGGCGTTTTCGATCTATGCCCCGGAGACCGGATGTTGTTGTGGACGACCGGCAGCGGCGGCCACGGCTCGCCGCTGGAGCGGGACCCGCAAAGGGTCCTAGACGATGTACTGGATGGCCGGGTGTCCGTAGCCGGCGCCGATGAACACTACGGCGTCATCATCCGGCAAGGCAGCATTGACGAAGGGCGGACCCGTCTGAAGCGCTCTGCAATGCTCGCCGCGGCGCCGAATCGCAATTGAACGCATCGCGCCCCGGACAAACCGTTCCCCATCCTCGCCCTGCATACGCATGGTACGTCGTAGCCGTACTATTGTTTGCCTACACGGTTTCCTTTGTCGATCGGCAAATACTTAGCTTGCTGGTGCAACCCATCAAGAGAGACTTGGGTATCAGCGACACCCAAATCGGCTTGCTGGCGGGGTTCGCTTTCGCGATGTTTTACTCGGTGCTGGGCGTTCCCATCGCGCGACTCGCAGACCGCAAGAGCCGCCGCGCGATCATCGCCGTTGGCGTTGGTCTGTGGAGTGTCATGACGGCAGCGTGCGGGTTAAGCAAAAATTTTTGGCAACTATTTCTAATGCGGGTTGGCGTCGGCGTGGGTGAAGCGACGTTATCACCCGCTGCGTATTCCATGATCGCCGACTACTTTCCCCCGCACAAACTCGCCAAGGCCATCGGAGTCTACTGCATGGGACTCTATGGAGGAGCTGGACTCGCCATGCTCGCGGGCAGCGCAGTGGTCGCGCTGGTCAGCGGTACCGAAGCCATCGAGCTACCCATCGTCGGCGCGGTCTTCCCCTGGCAAATGACTTTCTTTGTCGTAGCCCTGCCGGGCCTGCTCGTGCTGGCGTTGATGGCTACGGTCAAAGAGCCGACCCGGCGGGAGTATTTGGCTGACGGCACCGCGCGTACCACCCAACCCAAGCCCGTTCCACTACGTGAAGTTTTCGCCTTCATGGGGCAGAACCGGCAGGTCATTATCGGACACTTCGGCGGCTTCCTAGCGTTAGGCACGGTCATCAGCGCCTACCTGGTGTGGGGGCCGGAATTTCTGCGTCGCAGCTACGGCTTCAGCATTACCCAGGCGGGCGTCATTTACGGTTTGTCGCTATTGTTTCTGGGCACCGCCGGGCCCTATGCCGGCGGCTGGTTGGCAGAAAAACTCAACCAGCGCGGCCACAAAGATGCGGAGATGCGCGCTGCCCTCGTCGGCGGCATCGCCATGGTGCCCTTAACGGTGCTCACCCCTTTGATGCCCGGAGAAATATCGGTGGTGATAATGCTCGCTTTAACCACCTTTGCCCTATCCTTCGACCAGGGACTAGCCCCGACCGTTCTCCAGCTCATTGCTCCCAATAGAATGAGGGCCCAGCTCACGGCCGTATTCATGTTCATCGCGGTGCTGGCGGGCTACACGATCGGGCCCGCAGCTGTAGCGATGGTCACCGACTACGTTTTCAAAGATGAGGGGGCACTGCGTTACTCGTTGGCCATCGTCAGCGGGATACTAACCCCGGTCGGCGTGGTATTCCTCTGGTACGGGATGAAACCCTACGGTGATAGAAAGGAACCTTCCTAGCTGTCGTTACTGAGAAAATGGGGACATTCCCCATTAATTAATGGGGAATGTCCCCATTTTCTCCTACTCGCGCCACTCCAATGAGCGACGGAGGCTTTCGCCATAAGGCTTGATACCCGACGCTAAGATCAGCGTCGCGATGGACATCATGACCGCCGAGACGATCGACAAAGAGTGGCGAATGGCATTGTCGTCCTGGAATACGTAATCCGTCAGCACCGCGACGGATGTTGCCCCAAACGCAATCGCCGGGAACACGGCGACCACGAAGAACACAGAAGTTACCTGGGCACGCATCTCGTTAGGTGTGACTAACTGAATCGCGACTGGCGACAAAGCCTGCTGCAGCGCTTTGGTGAACGCCATCAACGCCAGCATCGGAATCAGTAGGGTCATCGTCGGCATTTGCGGGGTGAGCGCCATCACCGGCATTGCCATGGCGAAGAATATTGCCGCGGCCCTGATGGCAGCATCCTGATAGCCCTTCTTGGTCAGCCAATCACAGACCCAACCGCCGGTAAGTACGCCGACCGTGCCGAATATGGCGTACAGACTGCCGAACAAGATGCCCGCCGCGCCGATCTCCCAGCCATAGGTGCGGCGAATGAACTCGGGCACCCAGGAGAGATAGGCGTAGAAGGCCGTCCCACTGAAGGCGTAAGCGAAAAAAATCGCGCCGAAAGTGCGTTTGTTGAGCCACATAAACTGCAGCACTTGTTTAAGGGGAACCCCCTGCCCCGCTTTCGCCCGCAAATCGCGGCGTTGAGGTTCGCGCACCGTTAGTAGGATCAGCGCCACCATGAGCAGACCCGGCATGCTGACCACGAAAAAAGTCATTTGCCAGGGAAACACCGTGCCGACAATGGGCAATTCCACACTGCCGGCGCGAGAAATGATCTGTACCGCCCACCCTCCGAGCACGCTGGCCAAACCGGCACCAACGTAAACACCCATGGAATAAACGGCCATGGCGCGCGCTAACTTATGGCGGGGGAAGGAGTCGGCGATCATAGAGTAAGCGGCTGGGGTGAGTGTGG
>JAHEKG010000012.1:11634-26390 GCA_024638475.1 Rhodospirillales bacterium
CTGCCAGAAATTCCGGGCTAGCCCGCATGCCGCAGTGGCCAGGCTCCAAAGAAAGATACCAATGGCGATGATGGAGCGGCGGCTGCGGCGATCCGACAGTCGCGCGATGGGAACCCCCATCCCCACATAGAAAATCGCGAAGGCGAAGCCCATCAACAAACTAATGCCGGTATCGGAAAGCCCAAGATCGCGGCGAATGGGTTCTACTAAGAGAGTAATGACCTGCCGATCGATGAAGGAGACGACGAAAGCCAACATCAACACGACCACCAAATACCACTCGTAGACGAGTGGCTTCTCTTCGCTAGAGGTTAGCGGCTGATCCGAATCACTCAGGGAGCGATCCCGCGAGAAATCTCTTTATAAACGTTACTCATCTTTAACTTGAACAATCGGCGCATGCGTTTTTGCCAGGGAGTCACAGCATAGTTGGCAAACTTGGGATTCTTGAAGGCCTCTAACCCATCCATATCCCAAATGGAAAGATGGGTGAATAACTCACCGCCTTTCGACAGCATGGGCGGGAACTCATCGCTGCGATGAACGTAACGACGCACGGTGTTGAAACCGGGCTCGTTGAGTACCAGCGGCATATGTTCTTCCACATACCACTCGTTGAACTCATCGGCGATCTCCGCGGGCACGTCGTGGGCGGACATGAAAATATATTTCGTATCCGGCAACAAGGGCTGGTCGTTGTTGGGATATTGGCCGATAAGCTCCAACACGCCACGCGCGAATTTGGGTAAGGTCATCGTGAGATGCTCGAAGCTGTCCGGCGGGGTCGCCAACCAGCGCTCCGTGACCGCGTCATAGGCGGGTCCCGTCAAGACATCGGTATTGGGCAACTCCATAACCGCGAGGTACTTCGCCTGGCCGCCTTGATGCGTGTCCACCTGGGGCTCGTTCGGGACGATTTCGAAACGTCTGAAGCCTAAGAACCCGCATTCGAAGCGCCCGGGAGAATGCACGTTGGAGTACCACTCGTTCCACTCGTCTTCGCGCTCGTCAGGCGGGTCGAGCTTGATGACGGTAATCGCGCGGGGCTTGGTCATGACGAGTACCCAATCAACTTCTGCGTTCCTGGAAAACGGTCGGCTCGGTCCAGCTTAGACGGACCGAGCCACCCACCTCGTCTAAAAGTCGTAGCGAGCGCTCACGCCGATGACCCTGGGCATACCGAGGACCAGAACGCCCCAGCCCAAAGCGCCGCCGGCGCCGAGATCGTCGACCCGGTAGATCTCGTCGCTCAGGTTCTTGCCGTAGACAGCCACGTTCAGTTTCTCATCCGGCGAAATCCAGCTGACGCGAGCGTTCCATAACTTGTTGCTCACCTCCAACGCGGGATTGTTTACGATCTGTTTAAAGTGATCGCCCTCGTAGTTGTAGTCCGTGAAGAATCGTACTCGACCGCCGCTACTGAGGGGCACGTCCCAGGCAACGGCAATGTTGAAGGAATTTTCCGGAGCGTTGGCGAGTTTGCGCGGCGAATCGCCGAAGTCACCGTTGAAGTTGACACCAGGATCGTTGTTCTTGGTATCCAACACGCTCGCACCCAGATTCACTTCCAGATTCTCGGTCAGCTTGACCCGCAACTCGGCTTCGGCACCGCTGATATCCGCACTTTCCAAGTTAGTCAGGAAGTTCAGGATGCCCGCCTGGTTTTGTGCGGGCCGCGGAGTGGCGGCCTGCAGACCATCATAATCGTAGTCGAACACGGCAAGATTGAGTTGGGCGCGGCCGTCCATCAACGTCACCTTCAAACCGGCTTCCAGGGCAAGCAATTCTTCCTCGAGAAACGGTGTATAGAGTTCGGAGTTGGTGTTCAGCCCGCCGTTGAAACCGCCGGGCTTGTAGCCCGTCGATACGCTACCGTAGGCAAGTAGGTTGTCGTTGGCGCGGTATTCCAACCCCACCTTCCCGGTGAAGGCCGTATCGTCGGTCTGGCAGGCCAACGGAATAACGCCCGCGGGATCGGGGCATCCGGCCAACACAAATTCGGTCACCCCGGGCCCCGGATCGACATCGATGTACGTCGTTGCCGAAAAATCGACATCGTCGTAAAGGAACCGGCCACCCAGCTCCAAGCTCCATTGGTCATTGAGCCGCCAAATAGCCTGGCCGTAGATACCCGCGTTGAGTCGCTCTTGCTTGTATCGCAGCCCGAAGCGCACTCCCAGGTCGTCCAAGTAGCCGATTCTATCGGGACTCTCTTCCGCCGTATCGCTGGAAATCTGCGCGCCAACAATCCAACTAAAGTTGTTTTCGGCGTTGGATGAAAGCCGTACCTCTTGAGACAGGGCCGAAATTTCGCTGGCAAACAGGAAATCCACGAACAACGCCACTGTGCCATCAGACTCCTTGGGTTGAAAACGATCGTAGGTTTGCCCGCTCGTAATCGAACGGAAATCCAGGTCGCCCCACGCCTTGTCGATAATCAAAGTCGCGCCGATGTTGTCGTTCTTGAGCGTGGCATCGGCATTGATCTCGGTATCCAAGCGGTTCGTATAGTCGCCCGCGTAGGGGTCGCCATCGGTGTCGCTGTATCCCAGCAAGTCGAAACACGTGTTGGGATCGAGGCGTCCCTCCATGAACGCTTGACAGGGCACCCCGGGGGAGGCCAGCGTTCCGATGTGCTGAAAATAGACCGGCTGGGAACGGTCGCTGGAACCGAACACGATCAAACGCGCACTGAAATCGTCCGATGGCTGATACAGCAGTTGCGCGCGGGCGGCCCAGATATCGACTTCGCCGATGTCCTCGCCGGAAGTACGGTCATACACCCAGCCATCGCCTTGCTGCATGGTCGTGAAACTCACTCGTCCGGCCCAGTTATCGCTAATGGGCCCGCCGACTGCACCTTCAACCTCGATACGATTAAAGCGGGCGAAGTCGACACGCACATGGCCATCGGATTCTTCCATGCTCGGCGCACGCGTTAAGTAGTTGACCGCGCCGCCGTTGGTGTTGCGCCCGAACAGGGTGCCTTGGGGCCCCTTCAGGACTTCGACCCGTTCGATGTCGTACAAGAACGCACCCATGGTAGCGACCGAGGTCTGAAACACGTCGTCGACGTACAGCCCGACGCTGGAGGTGTCGGAGGCCTGGAAGCTGTTCATGCCCACGCCCCGAATCGTAAAAATGGGCATCGAGTTGCCCCAGGCGTATTTGATATCCAGATTCGGCGTCTGATGCGCAATTTGGGTGACGTCCACGTAGCCCAAATCCTTGATGTCTTCGACACCGAAGGCGTTCACCGCAATGGCGACGTCGTTGAGACCCTGTTCGCGTCTTTGCGCCGTCACGACGACTTCCTCGAGTCCCTGTGCACCAGCGGGTGGGGCCCAGGCGACGAGCACGGCAAGTACGCCGCCAAAATAATGCGAACGGTGTTTCATGAGTTCCCCTCCGGCGTTAGCGCCTTGTTGCGACGTTTGTAATTGGATTTCAAGCGCTCGTCTGTCGTCGGCGAGGCGCGCCATGAATCTTAATGACGTGAGTCCTACAGTGCAAGTTGTGGGTGTTGTAAAGGCGCAACAACACGGCCAAACCCCCAAACTACCCGGCCGGCGCTTGTCGCAAAATGACCGCCAGGGATAGGCTCAGAGCACCGCGACCGGGCTGGTCAACGATCCGGTGGCCCTCTCCAGATGCAGGCACGTGACGGTCAGCAAGAACCCATCGCGAGGATCTTCCGCCAAGGCAGCGGCGAGCGCTTCCAAGTCCATGTTGTGCAACAAGTGAATACCGTAGTAAGTGAGGCACAAAGTGTGCACCGGCGAGCGGACGATGTGGCCGTAGGGAGACGGGAAGACATCGCCGGACGAATCCGTCGCGAGCAGACCGATATCCCGGGTTGCCAATACCTCGACGCACTCCGGGTGCAGCCCCTGCCAGTCGCCGTGCCGGTTGCCTTTCGCCTTCGGCGGCCGGCCGTCTTCGAGGGTGGCGCCGGTGCGGATTACGGCGGCATCTCCGGGCTCGAGCCGATGCGCGGCGGACTCGATTTCCTCGGCGGTCACGTATTCGCCAGGCCGCAAATGGGAGACACCGCGCATGCGCGGAATATCGATGAGTACGCCGCGCGTCACGATGGCGCGGGCCTGGTCGATGGCAGCGCGCTTCACCCCGGTTTCCTTCGTCACCATGTCGGCAAAATCGACCCCGTTGAACCCCTTGCCGTTGTGTCCGATATGAGCGAAGGCATCCAAGTGGGTGTTGACCATGCCGTGGGTCCGGTAGGCGACCTGATCGGCCGAGTTGAGCGACTCCATTCGTTCGGGCTCCAGGTCCCACGCCCCGGCATTCAACATCGTGTGCTCGAAACAGACGGTGCCGCGGATCGGTTCGCGGTCGGTGACGGGCCTGCTGAGCGGAATCACCCGCCCGCTCGTGACCGTTCGCACCGCGCGCAGGGTCACCTCGGGGGTAATGAGATTCAGCGTTCCCCGATCGTTGGGCCAACGATTCCAGTTGCCCGTGTGCCCGGGCCAAGTGGCCGGGTCCGGGGTATTGGTTTCGCTCATTGTTGCTCTCCCGATTCATTCTGTCGGCCACGTAACGCTGCCGTCTTTGCGGTGTCCACAAGGCCGCTCTCAATCACTACGCCATAGGTTTCGCGCGCGGCCTCCAGCGATACCCGTCCATCTAACACATCGGCCAACACCTGGGCGGGCTCACGCGTAAACGGCGAGCCGTAGCCGCCGCCACCGGTCGTCCAATAACGTAGCTGCTCACCCCGCTCGATAGGTGCCAGGATCTTGCCCGGCAGCGGTTCGACAACACCGCTCCCATGTGCCATTTCCGTGCGGCAAACCGGCGCGGCGCCACCGCCTTCAAGGCCCCATGGACCAAACTTGTGCCGCTCGCGGCGCAGCGATACCGTCCCCTCGCCGCCTAGCCAGTCCAGTTCGACTTCGTAACCCAGACCTCCGCGATATCGTCCGGCGCCCCCGGAGTCTGGCCAGAGTCCAAGCTTACGATAACGTACCGGTAGCTGGCTCTCTGTCATCTCAATGGGAACGTGATAAACGTTACACAAACCATGGTCGGTAACATCGATACCGTCCTTGTTGGGGCGTGCGCCCATGCCGCCGCGGTAAGGCCCACGCCGACGAAATGTTTTCCGGTAGCGGGGTCTGCACCACCCACAGGAATCACCGAGGTCTGACCGCATCCGGCAGCGGTAACATTTTCCGGCGCCGCCTTGGCCATTGCGCCCATCACCGCATCGCCGATCCGGAACACGGTAATCATGCGCGCGTTGACGGGCGCGGGAAATTCCGAGTTAACGAGCGTCCCTGACGGCAAGTTGAACGAAACGGGCCGATAGCAACCGTCGTTGTTCGGGGCGGCGTCGCCAGTGAGAACCCGTACCGCGTAGTATAGCACCGCCAATGTCGATGAACGCACGCTGTTGATTGCCGCTTTGACTTGGCCATCTGTCCCCGCGAAGTCGAACCCGATGTCGGAACCCCTAATGCTGATCTTCACCTGAATGCGAGCAGGCTCGGCATCTGGATGCATCCCATCGTCGTCTAGCTGATCGACGAAACTATAATCGCCGTTCGGAATGCGCTGGATCGCCTGCCGCGTAAGCCGCTCGGCGTAATCCAGCAGCGACTCGATGCCGCTATTCACCGCGTCGACCCCACCCTCCTCGAAAATAGCCGCGAGGCGTTGTTCGCCGGTTCGACAAGAAGCAATCTGTGCACTCAAGTCGCCGCGAATGTTGTCCGGCGAGCGACTGTTAGCCGCTAACAAGTCGACTGCATCCGCATTCATGACACCCGCGGTGGCGAGACGTATTAACGGAATGCGCACCCCTTCGGCCAAGTGATCGTAAGCACTGGCGGAAGTACTCCCCGGTGCGGAACCGCCGATGTCCTGATGGTGAACCATGGCAGCGGTGTACCCCACCAGGGTGTCCTGGCAAAACACCGGCGAGGCCACTGCGATATCGGGAAGATGTGTGCCGCCGGAATACGGATCGTTGACGATGTAAAGATCGCCCTGCTCCGCCTCGCCGGCGGGGTATTGCGCGGCAAACCTACGGCCCAGTTCACACAGGACGCCCAAGTGCACGGGGATCGCACAGGCCTGGGCAACGGTCCGTCCCTGGGCATCGAAAACCGCGCAGGTCGCGTCCAATGCTTCGGTGATGATCGACGAATAGCTGCTTTTGAGCAGGACGTGTTCCATCTCGTCCGCCGCCGCGGCGAGGCGGCCGCGCAAGACCTCCAACCCAACCGGGTCGAAGTCGGCAGCGGGTTCCTTGCAGCTGTTCACACTGGCATAGTAGCAGTGACGGGTCTGACCTCACCACTCTGCCACCCACAATAAAAGCACCAATTCATGGACCAACAGCCGAATCCCACGCCCCGCTCTTTCGTTTATCCCTGGTATGTCGTCGTAGTGCTCATGCTGGCGCAATTAGTTTCATTCGTCGATCGCCAAGTTATCACTTTGTTAGTGCAACCCATTCGCGCCGATCTCGAAATCAACGACACCCAAATGAGCCTGTTGATGGGTTTCGCGTTCGCGATCTTCTACGTGAGCATGGGCGTGCCCATCGCACGACTGGCCGACCGCCATAGCCGGCGCACGATTATTGCCATCGGCATCTTTTTGTGGAGTCTAGCGACTGCGGCCTGCGGTCTGGCCAGAAACTTCGCTCAGCTTTTCTTCGCCCGCATCGCCGTTGGGGTCGGCGAGGCCACGTTAACGCCGGCCGCCTATTCCATTATCGCCGATTATTTCCCGAAAGATCGCCTGGGACGTGCTATCGGCGTTTACGCCACTGGGGTTTGGTTGGGTTCCGGCCTCGCGTTAATCCTCGGCGGCGCAGTCATTCGATTGATTTCCGAGGCGGGTGCCATCGCCTTACCCTTAGTCGGCACCCTCGCCCCCTGGCAGCTCACTTTCATAGTCGTTGCGGCGCCGGGCTTACTCCTAGTGGCGGTGATGATGTTGACGGTACGCGAACCGGCGCGCCGCAATGTCATTGCGACAGCTTCCAACAAAGGCGTTCCATTTAAAGACGTGCTCGCATTCATTTGGGACAATCGGGGTACCTTCGGTTCCATTTTCTTTGGTTACGCTACGGGTGGCATGGCCTTTTATGGGTTCCTAGCTTGGGTGCCGGAGTTCATCCGCCGCACGCACCAGTGGGATATCAGCGACGCCGGCACCCTGTTTGGAACCCAGTTGGTCATTCTAGGCACTGCAGGCACCTACTTTGGAGGCTGGTTTTCTGACTGGTTAACTCGCCGTGGCTACGAAGACGCACCATTGAGGTCGCTGGCGTGGTTCTTTGCCATCGCCATGCCGTTTATGGTGGCGGCACCACTTATGCCTACCATGACGCTTTGCATTCCAGTCCTCAGTCTGGCGGTGTTTACCCTATCGTTACAGCAGGCTCTGTCACCTGTGGCTATTCAGTTGTTTACACCTAATCAAATGCGCGCCCAGGTGATGGCTATCTTTTTCGTTATCTCGGTATTTTGCGCCATCGCCTTCGGCTCGGCCTCCGTCGCGGTTTTGACCGACTACGTGTTTCGCGATGACAACGACCTGCGCTACTCGCTGGCTATCGTTTCAGCTATTACCATGACATTGGCTACGATAAGCCTCAGTTTGGGCGTCAAACCCTACCGACAAAGCCTTAAGCGTGCGGAATCATGGAGTGAGTAATTAGACGACCCCCGGATAGGTGCCACCATCAATCAAGATATTCTGTGCGTTGATATAGCCGGCCGCTTCGCTGCATAAAAATGCACACGTCGCGCCAAATTCTTCCGGCCGGCCGAGCCGCCCCAAGGGATTGGCGCCCAGTAACTTGCGGGTAAACTCCGCTTCGTCGACGCCCTCGCTCGCCGCATGACTCGTAATGTAGTTCCGCAGCGGTTGGGTCGCGAACATTCCCGGCAACAGATTATTGATCGTTACGTCGGCGTCTCGCGTGTGCCGCGCGACTCCCGCGACAAAACCCGTCAATCCCGCCCGGGCGGCGTTGGATAAATCCAGGTTGGCCATCGGTGCCTTAACAGACTGGCTGGTAATGTTGACGATGCGCCCGAAGCCTCGCTCCAGCATGCCGTCCAAGGTTGCCTTAATCAGCTCGATGGCAGAAAACATGTTGCTGCGTAACGCCTTGTCCCAATCTTGCTCGCCCCACTCGCGAAAGTCGCCCATGGGCGGGCCCGGTGCATGATTGATCAAGATGTCCGGCTCTGGGCATGACTCAAGCACGCGTTGGCGACCCGCCTCTGAAACGATATCGCATGGGACCGGTTTTATGTTTCCGCCGGTAACGTTACGCAGTTCGCTGACGATATTCTCAAGCTTATCTGCATCATCACCCGTTGCGAATACGGTTGCCCCTTCCTTCGCTAACGCAGCCGCGCAGGCCAACCCCAGATCGGTCGTCGCCGTACAAACAATCGCGGTTCTACTTCCAAGTCCAAGTTCCATCTTCGCCCTTTAGGAATACAGAGTGCGGCCCGCTCGGGAAGCACGCAACAACTCCGAATCCGGCCCTTCGTCGCCCCAGCCGTAACCGTCCTCTAGCCCCATCAGGGTCGCAAACCTGGGCGAGTCGTTCATTGGCAATACGTTACCATACTTGCATTAAAGAACTAACGTCTTGTACGATCAACGCGGTGCGAAACACGAGCCGAGAGTGCGCTCGACGCAAAAAAACGTACGGCTAGCGACGGCATCCCATAAGGTTCCCTATGTAGGTGTGACCTAACCGTCATAGCGCCAACAAGGGGAAACGCGTTGCTCACTGTGGGAATCGATGTAGGCGGTACCTTCACCGACGTCTTCGTTCGCGACAGCGACCGGGCCGGCTGGGTGGTTCACAAGGTGCCATCGACGCCGCCGGTATTCGGCGACGGCTTCATGCGCGGGTTGAACGAGGCCGTGCAGATGGCCGGGGCCAAACCAGCCGACGTGCAGCGCGTGGTCCATGGCACGACGGTCGCCACCAATTGCATTCTGACCCAAAGCGGCGCCCGCCTCGGTTTCCTCATGACAGAGGGTTGCCGGGACGTGCTTTACATCGGCATTGGCTGGCGGCCGAAGATGTACGACTTGGACATGGATCCGGTCGAACCCCTGTTCCTGGCGCCTCGGCGGCGCTCCCTGGAAGTCCCGGAACGCATGGACTTTCAAGGCAACGTCGTGACCCCCCTCGATGAGGCGAAACTTCGGGAGGTGGCAACGACCCTCGTCGAGCAACATCAAGTCGAAGTGTTTGTCGTGTGCTATTTGCATTCCTACGCGAATCCGGCCCACGAGCGCCGCACCCGCGAAATCCTCAACGAGCTATATCCCGATATTCCCGTGAGCTTGTCCAGTGACGTGTTGCCCCGGCGCCGCGAGTATCGGCGCCTCGTCGTGACCGGCTTCGATGGTTACGTCAAACCCGTGGTGACTAATTACCTCAACGAACTGGTCGCGGAGCTACGTCAAGCCAATGTCAATTGCCCACTACACGTCATGCAGTCCCACGGCGGTGTGGGCGGGGTCGACAACGTGATTGAGCGCCCGGTGGGCACCGTGTTATCGGGTTTGGCCGCAGGCGTCATTGGCGCCGCCAACGTGGGTGCCACCGCCGGGTTCCCCGACTGCATCAGTCTCGACATGGGTGGCACCAGCACCGACGTCGCCCTCATCAGGGGTGGCCAGGCACTCGTTACTAGCGAGGGAAGTTTCGAGGACTACCCCTTGAATGTGCCGATGATCGACGTTCGAACCATCGGTGCGGGCGGCAGCAGTATCGCCTACGTCGATGAGGGCGGCGCCCTCAAGGTCGGACCCGAAAGTGCGGGTGCCGACCCCGGCCCCGCTTGTTACGGCCGCGGCGGCACGCAACCTACGGTTACAGATGCGAGCCTCGTCCTCGGCTATCTCAACCCGGCCACCTTCGCCGGCGGCCTCGATATCGACGTCGAGAAAAGCCGCCAGGCCATCGAAACCAAGATCGCCCAGCCCTTAGGCATGAGCTTGCGGGAAGCGGCGTTGGGCATTCATGCCATCGTCAATTCCAACATGGCGCAAACGCTGCGTTTGGTTTCCGTCAAACGCGGCCACGACCCGAGAGACTTTGTGTTGATTCCGTTCGGCGGCGCCGGCCCGTTGCAAGGTGGGAAGCTGGCGGAGAACGCGAGCATCAACCGCATCCTCATTCCGCCGACACCCGGGGTACTTTCCGCCATGGGCCTCATGCTGGCGCCCATCCAACACGAGGCGCTGGCCAGCTTCGAAACCCACGCCAACGGCGTCGACCACGGCCAACTGCAGGCGATCTTCGGCCCCCTGGATGAGCAGTGCAGTCGCAAGATGCAAAACGACGGGGTCGATCCTGGCGATACCAGTATCGAGTACTTCGCGGAAATGCGCTACGTCGGCCAGGCTCACCAGCTGGAGATTTCTATCGGTAGCACTTTGGCGGAAGACACACTGCCTAAGGCCATCGACACTTTCCATCAAGCGCACCAGGCCACCTACAACCATAGCGATGCAACCGCCGAGACGGAGTTCGTCGCCCTGCGCGCCGTGCACCGCAAGGATCCGCCCGAGAAGACGCTGTTGGAAGCTGCCGCCAACGCGCCAACGGCAACGCCTCAGCCCGAACACCGGCCCGCGTGCTTGGATGCAAATCTCGGCTTCGAAGACATACCGGTTTATAAACGGGCGGATCTGCCCATCGGGTTCGAGCTCAACGGGCCCGCTGTCGTCGAGCAAGCCGACACTACCACCATGATCTACCGCAACCATCATGCCCAGGTCGACCAGTATGGCAATCTCATTATCGACGTGAAAACCTGACATACTGACATCACCATGACGCCGGCGGAGCAACAAGTTCGTGAACACCTCGCGGCCTTGTATCGTCTCCTCGATCGCATGGGCCTGGGCCACCGTATTTACTCGCATCACTCGGCGCGAGTCCCGGGCGATCCCGAACACATGCTCCTCCCGGCGTTCGGCGTACTGCTCGAGGAAGTCAGCGCTTCAACCCTTATGAAAATCAATCGCGCCGGCGAATCGGTGGACCCTCCCGGTGTTGATTCCAACCAGGCCGCGTCGATCCTGCATTGGGCCGCTTACAACGCCAGGGACGATGTCATGTGCGTTGCGCACTATCATTCGGCTGCCACGGTCGCCGTAGGGGCGCTCGAAGCCGGGCTATTGCCAATGAGTCAAGGTGCCATGCAATTCTATAACCGCATCGGCTATCACGATTACGAAGGCCCCACCTTCAATCCCGACGAACAACCGCGACTGGCCGCCGACCTCAGCACCCACCGCGTGCTGTTACTCCGCAATCACGGCGCGCTAGTGTGCGGCCGCTCCGTCGCCGAGACTTACGTGCTCATCGACGATTTGGAAAAGGCCTGCAAGTCCCAACTGCTGGCCATGAGTTCGGGCGCCGAAATCAGGTTACCCCCCCATGAGGTATGCGAACTCACCGCCCAATATTTCGCTGCGACGATGCCCCAGCCGCGCGGCGAGAGTCGAGACTTTCCGGCGGCCTTGAGGCAGCTGGAGCGGCTCGGCGTCGAGTACAAGCATTAGTGAATACGCGTCTCGGTATTTTTGTGGGTCGCAGCTTGGTGATCCTGGCATGGGGTTTGATCTGGGAACTCACGGCACGCTACGAATTGCTGCCGCCCGCCTTCACCGGCCAGCCGTCCGTTTTCCTGCAAGACTTTGTCGAACACGTGGCCGACGGCACGTTTCCCACCGCGGCGCTAATCACCCTGCAAGCCGTGGCCGTCGCATTCACGCTCGGCGGCGTGCTCGCAATCCTCACGGCGTTAACGATGACCGTATTCCCCACCGTGGAGCGGTTGTTCTCGCCCATCATCGACGCATTGAATGCGCTGCCGAGAGTGGCGCTCATCCCTCTGTTCATCCTTTGGTTCGGTTTGGGCATGTTGCAAAAGGTGGCCTCCGGCGTCTCCATCATGTATTTCGTCTTGCTGTCGTACACGCTCGCGGGCGCCAAGGCCACGGACCCGGATCATCTGTTGCTGGCGCGCAGCTTGGGCATACCCCGCTGGCGGGTTTTCAATCAAATCATTATTCCGTCTGCGGTACCGGCTATTTTTGCCGGCCTGCGCCTCGGCCTGATCTATACGGTACTCGGGGTCATCACCGCCGAGCTGATCGCCGGCGGCAAGGGCCTGGGGACGCTGGTCAGTTACTACTCCAACACCTTTGATCCTAACGGCGTCTTCGCCACCTTGATCGTGCTCGTCATCATCACGAGCACATTATCCGCCGTCATGTCGAGGATAGAACGCTCGATCGGCAAGTGGCGCGACCCCGTGCAGCTGTAGGCCGGCGCGGATGACTATGCAAAAGTTGCAACGCAGCCTGCGCCTTGCGTTTATGGCAGCCACCCTCGCGCTCGGCGGCTGCACCCAAAATTCCGACCCGAACGGCACCGCACTCAGGGTGCAGATTTTTACAGGCGCCTATAGTTCTATCCCCGTGCATGTCGCCGATGAACGTGGATTGTTCGCCAAACACGGTCTAACGGTAGAGAAACTCCCGGCCAACTCCTCGCCCGCTGCCATCGCCGCGATGGTCGGGGGTAGCATGGATATTGTGGAGAGTGCAGCCGACCTGGTGATGGCCAACGTCGACAAAGGCACGGACCTAAAATATTTGCTGTCCAACGAAAGCACTAACTACGTTACCGTCGTCGTGGGCGACCACGTTTCGATAGCCGATGAGCAGCGCGATTACCCGGCTGTAGTGCGCCAGTTCGCTGGCAAGCGGGTCGGCGTCAATGCCATTGGGTCCACACTGCACCTCACCGGGCTATTGATGCTCGAAGACGCAGGACTCGACGCCGACGATGTCGAGTTTGTCGCCACCGGCACGGCGGCTACGACCATGGCGGCCTGGCGCGCGGGTGGCGTCGATGTGCAAATCACCTTCGCTCCCGTTCCGGAATTATTGGAAACCCTGGGCGTGGCCCATACCTTGATGTTACTCGCCGACGACGGCCCCGCCTCGTTACAGTTTCGCGGCCTCTATGGCGGCTGGGTGACGACGGGCGACTTCATCGCCAACCGCAAACCCCAGGCCGACGCCTTCATTGCCGCCATGATGGAAGCCATCGATTGGATTCGGGACCCGGCGAACGCCGAGGCGATGCTCGAGATCGCCACGCGCTACGCGCCGGTCTCCGGATTGTCCGCCGCAGAAAACAGGGCGGTGATGCAGCGGATGATCGAGCAATACCGGCGCCACTGGGGTTACCAGATCAGCCCGCAGGCCATCGAGCTTTGGAATCAGTATGCGCTGCGATTCGAGTTAGCCACTGCGCCGATTGCCTTCGACGACATCGTCTATAGCGGCGCTCCAACGTGTACAGAGTCATGCCGCTAGCCGACCCCGCTTTGGGCGGCGGTATCCGCGTACGCAAGCTAAGCCACGACTACCAACGCGACGAACAACGCATCGAAGCACTCAGCGACGTCAATCTAGACATTCCCGTTGGCGAGTTCGTTGCGCTGGTGGGTACCAGTGGTTGCGGCAAAACTACCCTGCTGGATATTCTGTCGGGCCTTTTGGAGTCCCTGCAAGGCGAAGTGCTGCTGGCGGGCGAACCACCCAGTGCCGGCCGGCCCGATACGGCGCGCATGTTCGCCCGCGATGCACTCATGCCATGGCGGACGGCGGCGCAGAACATCGACTTCGCCCTCGCAACCCGCGTTCAAGACACCGACCAGCGAGCTCAAAGGATTCAACAGTTGCTGGACGCCGTGGGTCTAGAAGAGTTTGCCGACGCCTATCCCGGCCAGCTATCCCAGGGTATGCGCCAGCGAGTCGCACTAGCACGAACTTTTTCGCTGCAAAGCAAGTTCGTGATGCTCGACGAACCGTTTGGTGCCGTGGATGCGATGACTAAGATCAGCTTGCAGGATCAACTGGTCGAGTTATGGGAACAAACACCCTCTACAACCGTCGTACTGGTCACCCATGATCTCGGGGAAGCGGTGGCGTTATCCGACCGGGTCATCGTGATGTCACCCCGCCCTGGCAGAATCGTCGCCGACGTCCCCATTGATCTACCGCGACCGCGCAGCGTTAAGGCGCTACAGAGCGTAAGTGAGTTCCACAAACTCGTGGCGCAGCTCTGGGATGAATTAGGTGCGTAACGCAGGTCGGCTTTCGGCTGTGGTGTCAACGACGTGACCCGCGACGTAGCGCTTGCACTCTGCGATAGCAAACGCCGTGGCAGGGGGTTGAGGTGTATACGTATAAACAGCGATTGCCAGCCGGGAATATTCCATGAATAGTGCTAACAGCGCCATCCAGGAGATATGCTGTGGCAAGAATGGGAGCGGTCATTGCGGGTATCTGTAGCTTGGTCGGCGTTTTTGCCTGCCAAACCACGGCGCCCAACTACCTTGGCGACCACCTGTACGTGGCAAACTGCTCTAGCTGCCACGGCATTTTCGGCGAAGGGGACGGCCCCGTTTCGGCCGTGCTCAACATTTCGATGCGGGACTTACGCTATTTGGCCGCAAGAAATAGCGGAGCGTTTCCGCGTGAGCTGATCGCCAAAATCATTGACGGCCGAGAATTGAGGGTCGCTCACGGACAGCGGGAAATGCCGGTGTGGGGCGAAGAATTCTTGCTCATGGAAGGCTTCGACGCCGCTGCCTGAGGTGACATCGGTGAAAACGCCGTGGTCGTTTCTGAAGATATGGGAAGGTTCGTTTCCG
>JAHEKG010000013.1 GCA_024638475.1 Rhodospirillales bacterium
GAGATCGGCACCTTAGAGGCTAGCGCCGCTCATTATGTCGCCAATGGCCGCCGTTACCGCGAACACCTGCAATCCGACCCGGCGTGACCGCGCCCCGACCCGATTGGATCCGTTATTTGGTTCCGATTAGCTGGGTGCTGTTGATAGGAGGCCTGCTGGCGACCGGCCGCGCGCAACAAACGACCAGCGACTGGAGTGGCTTTGCACTGGCGTCGGCGGGAACCCTGGAAGCGGCACTACTGTTCGCGGCGCTCCGGCCGCACAGTTATCGGCACCACGTCGGGCGCAGTTTCTCGGCGATCGCGGTGCTCATCGCGCTAAGTACCGCTTGGGCCGCTAACGCGCCGCTGATCGCGTCGCCGATATACACATTACACTTGCTGTGGCTCATGGGGCTGGTGGTCGTTGGCTGCCTGCTACTCGGGCTTGCGTTGTGGCAGCACCTGCAAGCGCGCCATGACTCCTAATCGGTATCGCGGTCCCGAACCCTGACCAAACCTTCTTGCGTAGTCGAGGCCACCATGGTGCCGTCGGCAGTAAAGAATTGCCCCCGCGCCAGGCCGCGCGCTCCGCTCGAGCTGGGACCGTCCATGCTATAGAGCATCCACTCGTCCACCCGAAACGGCCGATGAAACCACATCGCGTGATCGAGACTTGCCATCCGCACGTCGTCCACGCCGAAGCGAATCCCGTGCGGCGCTGTCGCCGTACTCAGCAACTGATAGTCCGACACATAGGCCAAGATATTACGGTGCAAGTCAGGATCGTCCGGCAACGCGTCGACGGTCTTGAGCCACAGGTATTGAAACGGCGCCGCCCTGCGGGGCACCGACAAGTCCATGGGCTCGACGAGGCGGAATTCGAAGGGCCGTTTTGCCGTCAGGAAGCGGTGCATCTTGGCCGGTATCTGCGCGAGCTCTGCGGCGGGAATATCCGTCACGTCCGGCAGGCCATCCGGGCCCGCGACTTGCGGCATCCGAAACTGGTGCTCCAGCCCGCTCTCGGCAGCCTGAAACGACGCCGCCATATTGAAAATGGGCCGCCCGTGCTGGATGGCGACGACGCGTCGATTCGAAAAGCTACCGCCATCGCGAGCCCGGTCGACCTCGTAAACGATGGGTGCCTGCATATCGCCGCGGCGCAGGAAATAAGCATGCAGGGAGTGAACGTCCCGCTTATCAACCGTGTAGGAGGCGGCTGTCAGCGCCTGTCCGAGCACTTGCCCTCCGAACACCTGGGCGCTGCCTATGTCCCGGCTCTGTCCCCTGAAAATATTGTCTTCGATGCGTTCTAGCTTAAGCAGCCGAATCAAGTCCTCGAGTATCGGATCCACCGTCACTCCTCTATTAGGCAAACCAACAGGGCACAAACTGACACGACGCGTCAGCATACTTTGACATAACTCTGGCCGCTACTCTCAAACAGCCGCCACCTGAGAGTTGGCATGGGGATTGCACTATCACGGCAACGGAGGAACTTGCCCGACATGCCACGCCTACTGCCAGATATCCGGCCCACGGAAACCTATACGGAAACGAACTTTCTACGGGTGCATACTTTTCCCAGCCGGGGCGACGCGGCGGTGCGCCTCGCCAGCATCGAGCACCTCTTCTATGGCCCCGACGACGAACAGCCCACACGCTATTCCTGGCGCTGCCGCACGGTGGTCGAATCCGAGCCCATGAGCCTGGACGACGCGGTGTTCATCGCCAGCAGCTACGCCAAGGATAACGACATCCCCGTTGTCTACGAGTGCCATAGCGAATGACGCGGGGGCTCGACTAACGGCAGGTTGCACCGTACAGTTACCCTCTATTAACGCGAAGGTTAACTGCTTGGACTCCGCCAATCACAACTTAGATAACTATCGTTCACCCTGGATGGACGAAGAGCTGGACATGCTGCGCGACAGCATCGATCGTTTCGTGGAATCCGAGATGCTCCCCCATGACCTCCGCTGGCGGGAGCAAAAGTACGTCGACCGGGCTATTTGGCACCGTGCCGGTGAATTGGGCTTTCTGCTCATGGACATCCCCGAAGAATACGGCGGTATGGGCGGCGATTTTCGGCACGAGGCGCTGCTCTACGAAGCGGTATGCGGTCGCGGTATTACGAGCTTCGGCCAGGGCGTTCACAGCATCACGGCCAACTACCTGCGCAATCACGGCAGCGAAGCCCAGAAACATCGCTGGCTACCGAAACTGGCCAGCGGCGAACTGGTGGGCGCCATCGCCATGTCGGAGCCCGCTGCCGGCTCTGATCTGCGTGGCATCCGCACCCGAGCAGTGCGCGACGGCGGTCACTACATACTTAACGGCTCGAAAATCTTCATCACCAACGGTTATCACGCCGGGCTAATCGCCGTGGTTGCCAAGACGGGTACGGGCCAAGACTCACAAAGTACCTCCATCTTGATGGTCGAGACGAAGGATCTGCCGGGTTTTAAAGTCGGGCGGATACTCGACAAGATCGGCCAGCCAGGCCAAGACACAACGGAGTTATTTTTCGAAGATGCTCGTGTCCCCGTCGATTGCCTGCTCGGCGACGGGGAGGGACAGGGGCTGCACCAACTGATGGCCGACTTGCCTTACGAGCGCCTCCTGGTAGCGATATGCGGCGTGGCCATCATGGAAAGGGCTCTGGAAATAACCATTGATTATACGCGCCACCGCAAAGCCTTCGGCGCGGCGGTGTTATCGTTTCAGAATACCCGCTTCGAACTCGCAGAGATCAAAACGATAACCCGAGTGGCGCGAACCTTCGTCGACCGCTGTATCGAGCAACTCGTACGCGGCGAACTCGATACAACGACGGCTTCGATGGCGAAGTACTGGGTGACGGAAATGCAGTGCCAGATGCTAGACCGCTGCCTGCAACTGCACGGTGGCTACGGTTTCATGAAGGAGTATGAAATCGCCAGGCTTTACACGGACTCCCGCGTGCAGCGCATCTATGCCGGTACCAACGAAATCATGAAGGAGATTATCGGCCGTTCTCTCTAACGGCCGCGGTTGCTACCACTCGGCGCAACTCCTTGAACACCGATTGAACCAAGGCGTCGCGCTCATCGCGGTAGTGCTGGCGGCGGGACTCGGGAGGCACGTAATTCTCCAGGGTAGCCGAGCTGATCACCCCGGCATCGACCAATACATCTTCCAACACCATGCGGCGGTCGCGCTCGACCCATAACTCGGCCGTGAGCTCGGTAACCATCCGTAGCAAGGCGTCCGTGGCCGGGTCCGGCAACAAGATCGGGTCATCCCCGGCAAGCGGAACGCCCCCCTCCGGTGTTTGCGCCCGGTAACCGTCGCCGGATTGGCCATCACTCAACGTTCCGCCCACCACGTATTCATGAAGCCGTAACCATCACCAATCCTGCGCTGTAGCTTCAGTCCTGCCCTTTCCATCATCCCCTGGAAGTCGCTATGACAAAATTGCTGAGCGTAGGGCTCGCCGTTGTAACGGCAATCGAACTCGCGGTGATACAGCTGCAGCGGAGTCGAGTTGTTACTGCTCACGAAATCATGCGCAACGAACAAGCCGCCCGGCCGTAGCACGCGGGCCACTTCTTGAACGACTTCCTCTGCAATACGGGTCGGGATTTCATGAAACAAGATCATCGAGTAGACGAGATCAAAATGGCCGTCTGGGAAGCCATTGTCTTCAGCCAGACGCTGGGCGAAATTAACGTCGATATCCAGGGAAACCGATCGGCGATGGGCGTAACGCAACATAGGCGCCGAATGGTCGATACCCCAAACGGCCGCCTGTGGAAATTTCTCCTTCAGCGCCGTCGTGCTTTGGCCTATTGAACAACCCAGATCCAAAATCCGGTTGACCTGGCCATCTGCCGGGACCGGCGTCGGTTTTGCCGCCCCCTTATGAATCGCATCGCTGTCGTTGAGCCCTCGAAAAAATACTTTGGTGCTGTAGTGGTAAAGGTAGCCCGCCAATGTATCTTTGTGATAACCGCCGGGCTGCAGATGAAAATGCACGTTAGCGTAGTCCGGCGTTTGAAAGGCCGGATCGAGCAACAACTCCCCCGGTCCGCGTTCCTCGTAGCTCGTCAACTCCGCCTCCAGGGCGGCCCGCTTCGGCTCCAACGTCGCGACGATTCGCCGCCACTGCATTTCCTGCTGAGTCCGCATGAGCCGATTGCGCAATGGGCCCACCGCGGTGCGGTCCATGACCTCGGCAACCTCATCATAAGAAGCATAGGCTTTGCCGCGACGCTGTTCTAACGCGGCAAACAACTGGTCAATGTCGTGATCCAAGCCGTCCCGCTCATTGAGAACGAACTCCCGGATGCCCTCGACAAAATCCAGATAGGCCGTGTCCGCGCGCCGGCTCGCCTCGGGAATTAGCGCTTGTTCTGGAGTCATCACGAATCCTTGCGGCAAACAATAGCGCCTAGTCTTTGGGTTGACGCCGGGTACGTCAAGAGCTGAGTTCTAAAAATCGCCCCACTCCGCTGCTATAGTCGACCCACGATTGTCATCCGGCCGGAGAGGCAGCATGTCCAGTCCATTATTCAGCTATGTCGGCCTTGACCACGTCGTGCTTCGCTGCCAGGACCTACCGAGCATGTTGGCGTTTTATACCCAAGTCCTGGGCTGCACGCTGGAGCGCGTGAACGGCCAATTACACCACCTGAGAGTCGGCCGGAGCCTTATCGACCTGATCCCGACCGCGGACGCCAAGCCGACACCGAACATGGACCACTTTTGCCTCAGCTTGGCAACCCCGGACTGGGATCAAATCGGCCGGCATCTGGCGGCGCACGGCACCGAGTTCAGCCCACCGGCCCGACGTTTTGGCGCAGACGGCATGGGCATGTCGATCTATCTCGCAGATCCCGAGGGCAATCAACTCGAACTCAAAGGGCCACTGTAAGAAGGGCGCTGTAATGCAACGCGTTGCCGCTCAGGCTATGATGCGCGGCCACGTTGCGTCGAACAGCAGTTATCCATGAATCCCCGCATTGGTTTTGTCAGCTTGGGCTGCCCGAAGGCTCTCGTCGATTCAGAACGCATCATGTCGCGTTTGCGTGCCGAAGGATACGACATCGCTGGATCCTATCAAGGCGCCGACGCCGTCATCGTTAACACCTGTGGGTTCCTGGATTCCGCGCGAACCGAATCGCTGGATGCGATCGGGGAGGCCCTCGCCGAAAACGGCCGGGTCATTGTGACCGGCTGCCTCGGGGTCGACGAAAATGTGATCCGCCAAGCCCACCCCGAAGTGATGGCGGTGACCGGCCCAGGCCGCTTCGAAGAGGTCATGGAGGCGGTACATGCAGCGGTGCCCCCCGCACACGACCCGTTCCTGGACCTGATCCCGCCGCAAGGCATCAAGCTGACGCCCAGGCATTACGCCTATTTGAAAATCTCCGAAGGCTGCAACCACCGCTGCAGCTTCTGCATCATTCCCCGTCTGCGTGGCAACCTCGTCAGCCGGCCGGCCGCCGAGGTACTGGTCGAAGCGGAACAACTCGTAGCTGCCGGGGTGAAAGAGCTATTGGTCATTTCACAGGATACATCGGCCTACGGCGTGGATCTGCGTTACGCCGCATCGCCTTGGCATCATGAGAATATTCCCGCGCGCATGACGGCATTGTGCGAGTCGCTCGCGACGCTCGGCGTTTGGATTCGGCTGCATTACGTCTATCCCTATCCCCATGTGGCGGAGCTGATCCCGCTGATGGCGGACGGACGGTTGCTGCCGTACTTGGATATTCCGTTTCAACATGCCTCCCCGCGTATTCTCAAAGCAATGAAGCGCCCCGCCCGGGAAGCAGAGACATTACGGCTGATTGCCGAATGGCGTAGCGCCGTGCCTGACCTCACCCTGCGATCAACGTTTATCGTCGGCTTTCCGGGCGAAACCGAAGCGGATTTCCAGCAGCTGCTCGATTGGTTGGGCGAAGCCCAACTGGACCGCGTGGGTTGTTTCCGCTACGAGGCAGTGACGACCGCCGCAGCCAACTCTTTGGAAGATCAGGTCCCAGAGGAACTCAAAGATGAGCGGTGGCACCGGCTCATGGCCCACCAACAAGGTATTAGCGCACAGCGGATGGCCCGGAGGGTGGGTACGAGCCAACTCGTCATTATTGATTCCGTCACCGACACCGGTGCCGTGGGTCGGTCCCGAGGCGATGCCCCGGAAATCGACGGCCAGGTCTTCTTCGACGACCCCGCGGAGTTGTCTCCGGGCGATATTGTCTCAGCCCGAATTGTGGCTGCCGACGAATACGACTTGCACGCCCGCCTCGACGGGTAAGCGTTGACGCGTTGGCGGCAACCCTCCTAGGCTTCGTTTTTTTAGTAGTCAAACCTTAACCGAGATAGCGCCGTGACCCGACCCCTCATGCAACCCTTCCGTGCCCTCCGCCCCAATGCGGACGCTGCCGCCGGCGTCATTGCCCCGCCCTATGATGTGCTCAACACGGAGGAAGCCAGGCAGCGGGCTGCCGGCAAGCCCAACAGCTTCCTCCACATTTCAAAACCGGAAATTGACCTACCCGTGGGCACGGATCCATTCTCAGCCCAGGTGTATCGAACCGGGGCGGACAACCTAAACCGGCTGCTGAAAGACGGCGTGTTAGTGCGCGAGGGCCAGCCTTGTTATTACGTTTACCAACTCGAGATGCAGGGGCATGTCCAAACCGGCGTCGCCGGCGTGGGGTCCGTGGCTGCCTATCGCGAGAATCGCATCCGCAAACACGAGCTAACCCGCCCGCAGAAGGAAGACGATCGGGTACATCAAATCACGACCCTCCGGGCCCAAACCGGGCCCGTGCTCCTGGCCTACCGCGCCCAGGCCGATATTAAGACCTGGCTCGCGGCAACCGTTCGGAGCCAAGCGCCGCTCTACGATTTACCGGCCGACGACGGTGTTGTCCACCGGATTTGGCGCGTCGACGCGCCCACGGTTATTGACGGCCTTACGGCAGCCTTCGCCGCGATGCCCGCGCTGTATATCGCCGACGGCCACCACCGCTCAGCGGCGGCATCCCGGGCCACGGACGAGCTGGCCCAGATAGATGCGGATGGCGAGTTAAGCGACTATTTTTTGACCGTCGCCTTCCCCCACGATGAAATGCGTATTCTCGACTACAATCGCGTCGTCGCCGATCTCAACGAATTATCTGCGCCACAGTTCTTGGAAGCGCTTGCCGTGACATTCGAGATTACCCCGTTGGGGCAGGCGGCGAAGCCCGCCGCACCGACCCGGTTCAGCATGTACCTCGACGGCCGCTGGTTCGGGCTGGCATTGGACCCCGATCGGGTTCCCGGCGATGCGGTGGGCCGCTTGGACGTCAGTCTGCTACAGGCCCACCTGATCGCGCCCATACTGGGCATCGACGATCCGCGCCGGGATCCACGCATCGATTTCGTGGGGGGCATCCGCGGACTCGAAGGATTGCAACGCCGGGTAGACGAAAACGGCGGCGGCGTTGCATTTGCGCTGTTCCCGACCTCCATGGAGGACCTAATGGCCGTCGCCGACGCCAACGCGCTGATGCCGCCGAAATCCACCTGGTTCGAGCCCAAGCTCGCCGACGGTCTGCTCAGCCACGTCATTGCGCCGCTGGAAACGGCCCCGCGGCCTGCTTGAACACATCACCGCCAAATTGGGGCGCGGGCTCAGTTTAGATGTCGGTTGACCTCACGGCGCCGGCTAGGGATGATTGGCGCCCGTATTGGGAGGAATATTGCTATGAGTTTTTTGGATTTTGCGAAAGAAATGGGCCGGAAGGTCTTCGATCGTGACGACGTCGCCGCCGATCGTATCAAGGAACACCTGGAGGTCTCGCTCACCAGTGTCAAAGATCTCACCGTCGAGTTTGACGACGGCACGGTAACGCTGTGCGGCGAATGCCTCAGCGAAGGCGACCGTAGTCAAGCGATCCTAATTGCCGGGAACGTCAAAGGCGTGGGGAAAGTCATTGCCGACGACCTAAAAGCCCCCGCGCCCAAGCCGGAAGAACCCGAAGAAAAATTCGAGTATTACGAAATAAAGAGCGGCGATAGCCTATCGGCCATCGCCAAACGCTACTACGGCAAACCGATGGAATATAAGCGCATTTTCGAGGCGAATCGTAACGTCATTGAAAACGCGGATAAGATTTATCCCGGCCAGAAAATCAAGATCCCATTGGATTGACCAAACGCTCTAGCGACGCACGAAGGGGCCGCCAGGCCCCTTTTTTTGGCTTAGGTAATCAAGCCGGCAAAGTACTGATTCAGCATGCGGTCATCGGGATCGAATTGCGCGCGTACTTTCCGAAAAAACGGCAAACGAGTATCGAATGCCGCGTTCACCCGTTCGATGGACGCCCCCTTGGTCTGGTTAAAAAACGGGCTGCCTCCATTTTGCTGGGCAAACTCGTCCAGCCCAAGCGCAAAATCCTCCCAACCCTTTTGATCGGTACTCATGCTCGTAATGCTCATCATCGACGCATGAAAGGATGGCGACAATAGCGCCGAATTATCGCGGTTGAGACGATGACCGATGGCGGGCATGTCGCAACGGAATCCAGTACGCTGATAGTACTCGCGGCAATAGTACCTGTACGCCATGAGGGTCTGTGAAAATCGTTCGCCGGAAAATACCCACGTGCAATAGTTGAAAGTTGGGTTGACTTCAAGGCGGCGGAATTTTCCCGTCTGCTCAATAGAATTACTGCCGCTCTGAGTGAGGGTGGCACCCACCAGGCCCTGCGTGGCTTCGCTAAAGCGATCGATGAGCGGGTAACGCAGCTGTCGTACCGGAATGGATCGTGACAGCGAACGCGCGAAACTAGGCAGCGCCGTATAGGCCGCCCATTCTTTAATGCGCCAAGATAGTCGGCGCCCCTCCGCTGCCTGGGCATCCGCCCGGCGTAACTCGAGATAGACCCGGTCGCGAAACGGCAAGAGCCAAAATTTGATTCCCGCGTTCAACTGCATGAGCTTTGGCACCAAGCCAGACAGCGTCGTGAAATCACACTTGCGATGCTGGACGGTGAAGCCGCGAATTTTCCTAACCCGCAAAGTTATTTCGTAGATGACGCCGAGTAAGCCATAGCTCAGCCGCATCATGCTCAGCAATCGCGCGTTCCGCTGACTGACCTCTAATTTCCGGCCACTGGGCGTAATCAGCTTTAGGGCGATCACATGGCCGGCGAGCTGCCCGCCATCCGCCGGCAATCCTGCTTGCAGCGCCGGGGCCGCAACGACACCACCGATGGTTCGATCCGCGACGTCACAACCGCAGGGCAGCTCCAGGCCCTGCTCCGCGAGGGCTTCGGCCAACTCGCCGATTCGGACGCCGGGCTGAACGGTCACCGACTCTGCCGTGATCCGCAATATCTTGTTCATTCCCGACAAGCGCACCAGGGTGCCACCGCTGGCGGCATTACACCGCGTCGTCGCACTATCCGAGCCCATCGGCCGGACTGGCGATGGATAGCGCTTCCAGTCCACCAATACGGCGCGTATGTCCTCATGGGCGCGAACATCGACGTCGGCGACGGGGTCACCGAGCGCGGCCGGCTGAGTCTTATTGGCGGTTAGTTTCGACGATCGAGCCTGTTTGTTAGAACCCGAGTTGCGTGTCAGAGTATTCGTGCTCATTCATCCCTTCCCAATCATGGCCCGACAAAAAAGGCGAGTCCTTTGAGCCATAGCTAAGCTCAATGAACCGGTCTTACGAACCACACAGGGGGGAGCAGTCGACGAATGCGATGCGACGATTGGCAACCCCGCTGTCGTAGGAATGGTTCCCGTAGACCGGTGGCTTTGTGTCCCCGGCTTTCACCGGGTTTACCTTTTCAATAAAGGGTCAATATGTCTCAAGATAGAGACATTGGCAACTATTATTTGATTTTCAGAGCTTTATGTTAAAGCAAGGGTAACGGCACACGCTTCGCGTCGGGCGTTGCATGATCGATGTCACGAAATATTTTCCATCCGTCCCGGTCCCGGCGATAGATGATGAAAGTGCGGCTCAGATACGGCACCGAGGAATCCGCGTCGGTTCCCACGATGGCGGCGAGCACCGAAGCCCAAGCAAAATCACCCATGAGACCAATTTCCTCGATTTCGAAATTGATTGCGGGCAGCGTTTCGCCTCCGAGTAACTCCGTGAACAACCCTTTGATTTCCTGCTTGCCTCGGAGGCCCGGCTTACCCTGTGACATGACCCTGGCGTCAGCCGTATACAGTGACAACAGCCCGTCCACGTCGCGGGCTCGAAAGGCGCGTACCCACTCGTTCGATACTGCGGCTATTGCGTCTTGATCGGCGCGGCCCGATACGGCGTCCGCCGCGCTGGCGCCGTTGATCCACAGCAGACCCGCCACGCCAAAGAGAACGTATTTAAGCTTCATGGCCCTTCCCTCTAATCAACGGTTCGGCTTGGTAGGCCGATCGGCGAATATGTGCAGCGCGGTCGCCGTGATGATAACAGCGCCGCCCAGGAGTGACATCCATCCGGGAGCCTCCCTGAGAAACCACCACACCCATAGGGGGGTGAGCACGGGGTCAATCAACAACAACAAGGCGGTGTTGAACGCCGACACCGAGCGCATGCCGCGGGTCAGCAATACGTATGCGAGACCAATCTGCACGACGCCAAGATAACCAAAGATGAGCCAATCACCCGGCGCCAGTAATCCCGGCCAGCTCATACTGGGTATCGCGAGAATCAGGGCAAGGCAATTGCCGGCAATAACCGCGGCCAGGCTGGTATTGGCCGTGGCGTCTTCGCGGGATAACCAGCGCATGCCGACGATTGTCAAAGCCCAACTGAGCCCACCGCATACGGCGAGCGCGTTACCGAGCTCCGGGTTCGTAGCCGTCAGCCGCACGGGCTCCCGGCCTAGTACGATCACAAGCAACCCCAAGGCTAGGCTCGCCATATACAAAAGGTCGCCGCGACGCACAGCTTCTTTCAACAACAGGGGTCCCAGCAGCAAAACATAGAACGGCGCGGTATTTTGGAGAAATATCGCATTAGCCGCAGTCGTGTATTTGCTCGACAGCACAAACAGCGTGACGGTTGCCGCATAGGGCACGGCCACGGCCCAGACCCTAGCGGACCGCAACCGCGCAACGGCCCCCGGCAGAAATAACAGGAGCGCCAAACAAGCAATACCGGCCCGCAGCCCGGAAACGTTCCAACCGGTCGCCTCGGTTGCCTTTATCGCCGCGCCTCCCGTCGAGAACAGGATGGCTGCCGCCGCTATATGCAGACGCATCGAGATCTGGCTAGTCACTGCAGCACCTTAGCTCTCTACGGCGCGCGAGCCCGATGCCCGCACCTTAAAACAAAGCGCGGTGGCGATTATCGTTGACGTATTCGGCAACGTAGTCTTTGTACAATTGGGCGACCTGTTGCGTTAGTGGCCCACCGCCAGCCGGGAACTTCAGCACTTCCCCATTCTCCAGACGCAACGATCTAACCGCCATCACCTCACGAGTTGCGCTCGTCAAGAAACATTCGTTGGCTTGGCGAACGGTCGGTACATCCACCGACTGCTCCACGCAGTTCAGCCCTGCCAGCTGGCAAACCCGATGCACGGTTAGCTTAGTTAACCCTTGTAGGTTGCTGGCATGTTGCGAAGGCGTGACCAGTACGCCATCAACCGCGAAAAACACATTGCTATTCGAGGCTTCCGTCACGAAGCCGGCATCGTTCACTAACAAACAATCGTCCGCACCCAGCTGTTTCGCTTGAATCACCCCGAGGACGTTGTTCAGATAGTTGCCGCCCTTGATATTCGGACTCAAAGCATTGCCCGGGTTGCGACGGACGGATGGGACGGCCAGAGTAACGCCACTCGTGTAGAACTCGGGATTCCAACTATCGATCGCTTTGACGATGATGACTACGCTATGGTTCGCACTAGCCGCCGGGTCTAGATCGATAGGGCCCACGCCGCGCGTCACGGCATAGCGGACATAGACGTCCAACTTTTCCGCCGCCGCGCCACTGGCCACGACGGTTTCGCGGACACGTTCTAGCAAATCCTGAGACGACATCGGCAGCGTCATGTAGATCAACCCCGCCGAATTCTCCAACCGAAGCCAATGTTCATCGAATAGGAAGGGCACGCCCTGATAGGTCCTGAATACCTCGTAAACGGAATCGCCGTAGAGGAATCCGCGATCGAGTACCGGTACGCGGGCGTCCTCCAGTGAGGTAACGATGCCATCAACGCTAGCCGTGTTTTGCATTAAAATAGGTCAACTGTTATTGGTAATCAGGGCAGCGCGGACGCTATCGACCAATGCCTCCGCCGTAAACGGCTTTTGCAAAAAACCTGAGGTCGCTGCGTCTGCCGCGGCCGCACTGCTGTCCGGGGCGTACCCGGACATCAGGATGATGGGTAACCCTGGATTCAGTTTGCGAATCGCGCCAGCCACCTCAGTCCCGTCCATCCCGGGCATCGTCAAGTCGATGACGGCGCAGTCGATGAGTCCCAAATTGTTCTGAACTAAATCAAGGGCCTCCGCGCCATCCGCTGCTGCCATAACGTCGAACTCGGCGTTCTCCAGCATGGTTACCGCCAATCTTCTAACTAGGTGATGATCCTCAACAATTAATAGTCGTTGTTTCCGCTGACTGATTGGTCATTCCCCCTAGTCGTCGATCAACAAACTGCGGTTGACAGCTGTGCAAACCATGTAATGTTTGCCAGCAACCTCCGCGCCTGCTATATCCTAGGCTAGTCCTAATCATATTACGACAATATGGTGGCACTGAGCTGGACAAAAAACTCCTGACGCTAACAATACTCACGACGATGCTAGTCGCATCGTTGGCCGCCCATGCGGACGAACAACAACTCGCCGAAGCCGAGGCGGCCACCGAGGCCGATCCCGAGCAGGCCCTGGCAATCGTTTCCACCCTGCTGGAGCGTGAAAGTCTTGCCCCCATGTCTAGACTGCGCGCCCTGATCGTCAGTTGTCAGGCCGGCGTGAGGGTCATTGGCCCCAAAGCCGCCCTGGACCACTGCGAGCAAGCGGTCACCCTCGCCGAATTGGAACCCGACGAAACCTACCTCCTGCGGGCCCGCAATGTGCGCGGGACGGCCTTCTACGGGCTCGGTCGGGTCACGAATGCCTTCGCCGACTTCAGCGCCGCGTTCGCAATGGCACGTACCCTCGGGGATTTGAGACTCACCAGCCGACTCGCCAACAACCTGGGCGTCGTCACCCGCAACAGCGGCGCCTTTGAGCAGGCCACGGATTATTTTCATGAATCCATCCAGCTCGCCCAGAGTACCGGCTACCACTACATGGAAGCGGTCGCGTCCATTAATCTCGGCGATAGTTATACCGAACTCGAACGCTTCGAGGGGGCCTATCCGTATTTTGAGCAAGCACTCCTCGCCGCTAAGCGTACCCAAGACGACACACTGTCCCTGCATGCACACATTAGCATTGCCGAAACACTGACCAAGCAAGGCCGACCGAGCCAGGCCATCGCCCATTTGGAGCCGCTGATTGCTTCGGCCGATGCGCGACGGCGCAACGTTGCCGTCGCCGGCGCGTACGAGGTGCTCGCCAGGGCCCACTCCGATCTGGACCGCAAGTCTGAGGCCATCGGGCATTTGGGAACGGCGCTGGACATCGCCGAGGAACTGCATGCGGTGCGGCTCCGTGACCGCCTCTTGATAGAGTTTGCGAGGTTGCAACACTTGGACGGTAACTTTAACGATGCCCTGGCAACCATTGCAGTTCCAATTCAACGTGCTCGGCAACAAGGCAACGATTTAATTCTGCGCGCCGGGCTGCGGGAGCAAACTCGAATACTCGCCGCACTGCAGCGGCCCGAACAAGCACTCGCCAGTGATCAAGAGGCCGACGCCTTAGAGCAAGCATTCAACACCCGCCGAGCCAATGAGCAACTTTCGATGCTGCGGGTTAGCGCCGAACAAGAAAAAACCGCACGCCAGCTCGCGCAGGCCCTGCAACAACGGGCCGAAACAGAGATGCGCGTTCAACGGGACCAGCGCGTCCGTAACACGGCCCTCATTGCGCTCGTGTTTTTGCTAGGCCTCGGCTACCTCTGGCATAGCCGACGCCGCAGCGTAGAACTAGAACACCTCGTCGTGGAACGCACCCGCGCGCTGGAAGACCAAATCGCGGCCCGAGCGCACCTGGAACAACAACTCGCTCAATCGAAAAAACTGGAGGCAATCGGAAAGCTCACGGGCGGGATTGCTCACGACTTCAACAATCTGTTGACGGTCATCAACGGTACTTTAGATTTATTACGAACCAATAGCGAAAACCGATTGTCCGAACAAGATGCCGCGCTCATTGACGATGCGCTGGCCGCGGTTCGATCGGGTGCGAGCATTACCCAACAGCTGCTAGCCTTTGCGCGCAAGCAACAGCTTCGCCCGGAGAAATTCGACTTGACTACCCATGTCAAAGACCTCGAGCGGCTCCTCACTCGTTCGCTCGGTTCGCCGCGCCGCTTGGTCGTGACCGCTCCACCGGAGCCAATCTGGGTATGCCTGGATCGCGGTCAGCTAACCACCGCGCTTTTGAATCTCGTGCTCAACGCGCACGATGCCACCCCTGAGGACGGAACCGTGAACATCGATATTTCCAGCCGCACCATCGGTGCTAAGGACACGAACGTACTCGAACCCGGGCTCTACGCCCGCATCGCCGTTACCGATAACGGCCGCGGCATGACGGCCGATGAACTACAGCAGGCCTGCGAGCCGTTCTTCTCGACGAAATCCTTTTCGGCGGGTGCGGGGCTGGGGCTGAGCATGGTTTACGGATTCGTCAAACAATCAGCCGGCGATCTGGTCATTTCTAGCGAATTTGGAAAGGGAACCAAAGTGGAGTTTGTCGTACCGGTGACCGCTGACGAGGCCATCGCCGCCGAGGCGGATTCCAACAGTGATCGAGACGACTGGCGACAGGGCAGTCCCCCTACCCCGGCCGTAGAGACTTGAACGATTGAACTCCTCCTCGTGAAGTTATCTAATGGGGAGAAACCAGCCGAGGTGTTAGCAATGCAGATCAAGATAACTGTGGCCGCAGCCGCCTTGTTGCTCGCGGCAGTCCAAAGCGGCGCCGAAGAACTCAACATCGCGGCAAGCGCGGAAGCTACCCAACCCGTCAAAGTCGGGGAGCGCGCCCCCGCTTTTACCGTCCGGCAAGTGGATGGTAAACCGTTTCATTTCGACCCGAGCGCGCTGCAACGCCCCGTCATGCTCATTACTTTTCGCGGTGGCTGGTGTCCGTTTTGCAACATCCACCTACAAGAACTCCGTCATGTGGTACCTGAACTCAAGCAATCGGGCTACGACGTATTATTCCTCAGCGCGGACCGGCCCGAAATCCTCTACTCGAGTCTAAAGGAAGAGAATCAAGCGCTCGACTACACGATTCTTTCCGATGCCGAAATGCAGGCCTCGAGCAGATTGGGGATCGCCTTCAGGTTGCCGGATTCCTATATCGAGCGCCTAAAACAAAACAATCTCGATCTTGAAAAAGCTTCCGGCACGACTTTGCACGCACTACCTGTGCCCGCGGTATTTATCGTCGATACGGCCGGCGTCATACGCTTTGCTCACGTCAATCCCGACTATCGCGTACGGCTCAGCGCCGATGCCGTGCGGACAGCGGCCATGGCGCTGCTACAACCGCTGTAGAAAAAGTCGCCCGGCTTCAGGCGTTGACGTAGGCCAACATACGCCGGCGCAACCCGGGATCGGGGATCGCTCCGTAGCCGCCTGCCATGTTGTCGCGCATGTGATGCACTTTAGAGGTGGCCGGTATGATGCAGGTCACGGCGGGATGGGCGAGGATAAATTTAAGGAAAAACTGGCCCCAGGAATTCACGCCTATTTCGCCGGCCCAGCCCGGGATGGGTTTGTCTTTAACACGGCTAAACAACACTCCACGCATGTAGGGGCGGTTGATTAAGGTGCTAATGCCCTTGTCCGCCGCGAGCGGCAGCAACACTTCCTCCGCCTCCCGCTCACCCATGCTGTAATTGAGCTGGACGAAATCGAGCGGCTCGCTGCGCATCACTGCGGCGAAGGCCTCGTACTGGCTGGCGCGGGACGTCGTAATACCGATATAACGAATCTTGCCAGACTCCTTCCATGCCCGCAGGGTTTTCATGTGTGCCCGCCAATCGCGCAGGTTATGAATCTGCATGAGATCCATGACATCGACGCCCATGAGCCGGAAAGACCGGTCCATCTGCTCAACCCCGGCCGCAGCCCCATCCGTCCAAACCTTCGTCGCTGCAAATACACCATCGGCTTGGCGAGCACGGGCAACTAATTCACCGCTAACGGCCTCAGCGCGCCCATACATCGGCGAAGAATCGATGAGCGTCCCGCCCTGCTCGAAAAACGTTTCCACTACCGCGAGCAACGGCGCCATACGCTCGGAATTCGGTTCGACATTAAACGTACGTGACGTGCCGAGACCGATCACCGGGATCGTCTCGCCACTGGACGGAATGGGCCGCCGATGAATCGCCTGGTTCTCGCTGCGGGCAGGCGACACCGCGGCTGCGCCGGCTAGCCCCAATGCCTTGACTACCGTTCTTCTAGAAATCACAGCCGCACTCCCCTTTTCATAGCTCCGACCTCAGGATCACCGCCGGCCCGTCGCCTCATGACCCAAACTAAGCGCATCCAGCTCGCGGGCCACCGCATCGGGCGTCGACGTATTGCGGGCAAATAGCCGATAGAACACGGGCACGACGAATAACATCAGAAGCGTCGCAATCGTAACTCCTGAAAACATTACGATCCCTAAAGTACGCCGGCTTTCTGAACCGGGGCCCGTAGCCAACATTAGCGGCACCGAGCCCATCACGGTAGAAATCGTCGTCATGACAACGGGCCGAAAACGGATACGCGCCCCCTCCACGATCGCCTCGACAAACTCGCGGCCGTCATCGCGCAACTGATTGATAAATTCGACAATGAGAATACCGTTCTTGGCGGCAATACCGATCAGCATGACGATCCCGATGTCGCTATATATGTTTAACGTGCGGCCGGTCACCTTGAGTGCGAACAGGCCACCGGCCACGGCGAGGGGGACCGTCACCATGATAATGAGCGGATGGACGAAACTCTCGAATTGGGCGGCAAGCACGAGGAACACAACCAGCAACGCGATGCCGAACGTAAACAACATCGCCCCCGACGATTCCTTATATTCCAGGGACTCACCGGCGTAGTCGATTCGCGCGGTGGGCGGCAGCTCTTCGCGCGCGACCTCTTCTAGAAATGCCAACGCGTCGCCTAAGGGATAACCCGGCGTCAGGTTAGCGCTGATGGTCACGGCACGCAGACGATTATAGCGGTTGAGGGTCGCCGGCCCGGCCAGATTTTCCGTCGTGACGAAATTGGAGAGCGGAATCAACTCGCCGGATCGATCCGAACGAACATAAAGGTTACTTAGATCATCCGGCGTAGCCCGCTGATCGTCTTTGGCCTGCAGGACGACATCATACTCTTCGCCGTCAACCACATAGGTCGTCACCTGCTGGTCACTCATCATCGCCTGCAAAGTCCGGCCGACGGACTGCACGGAAACCCCCAAATCCGCCGCCCGGTCCTCGTCTACGTCGACGAGTAACTGAGGCTGGGTTTCCTTCAGGTCCGAATCTACACGCTGCAGACCGGGATTTTCGGCAATACGCTCGAGCATGATGTCGCGCCAGCGCGCCAATTCTTCGTAATTGGGGCCGCCCAACACAAACTTCACGGGTTGCCCACCGCCGTGGCGTGAAATTCCGGAGCGCATGAAGGCGAACACTCTCACGTCGCGCAGCGCGACCCAGCCGGCCTGGACCTGATCCATGGCTTGTTTGGTGCTGACATTGCGTTCACCCCAGGGCGCCATGCTGACCACAACAATCCCGCCGCTGGGCGCCGTGCCCCCGAAACCAGGCACCCGCACCAGTGCTCGCTGGATGTCGCCGGACTCGACCAGCGGCATGAGTGGTTTTTCGATTTCGTAGACCTGCTCGAGCATGTGCTGGACCGTACTCCCTTCGGCGGCCTGAATCATCGCGAAGAAGGCACCTTGATCCTCCTGGGGCGCGTACTCTTGCGGCACCGTTCGCAACAGTCCGAAAGCGCAAACCGCAAGGGCTACGGCCACGCCGACCCATAGTCCTCGCATTTCCAGACTGGCGCGCAGCGCGGTTTCATAGCGAGCCGCTAACCAGCCGAAACCTCGCTCGAGGGCGCGCGTTCCCCTACTCTCTTCATCGCGTGGCCGCAGCAGTTTCGAACACAGCATCGGTGTCAGCGACAGTGCTAAGACGCTGGAGAAGATAACGGCGGCACAGATTGTGACAGCGAGCTCCGCGAATATGCGGCCAATGTTGTCGGTCAGGAAGGCGATTGGCGCGAATACCGCCACCAACACCGCCGTAGTCGCGATCACCGCGAACGACACCTGGCGAGTTCCCTTGAACGCGGCGACTAACGGCGGCTCGCCGTTTTCGATTCGGCGGTGGGCGTTTTCCAAGACGACGATGGAGTCGTCGACCACCAACCCGATACACAGCACCAGCGCTAGCAGAGTCACTAGGTTAACGGTGTAACCAAACCCAGCGAGCACCGTGAAGGAGGCGATCAAACAAATCGGTATCGTAATGACCGGAATCAGCGCAGCACGAAGGCTGCCGAGAAAAACCAGGATCACCATACCCACCAACAGCGTAGTGATACCGATGGTCATATAGACGGCTTTGATCGCCGCACGAATAAACATAGAGTCATCGCTACTAGGGGTTAAGCGCATCCCGGCCGGCAACTCGCGATTGACCCGTTCCATCATCTCGTTGACGCCAGTGACGACGTCTACTGTGTTCGCGGTGGACTGCTTGACTATCCCCAAGCCGATCGTGTTGGAACCGTTGCTCCGAAACACGTTGCGTGGGTTACGCGGCCCGATTTCTACGCGGGCCAGTTCGCCAAGCCGAATGAGATGCCCGTCGTCACCCTGGGCGACGACGAGCCTGCGGAATTCATCCGCCGTCTCGTAGTTCCGCGCGAGCCGCACTTGAAATTCGCGATCCCTGGAATCCAGCCGCCCGGCCGGTAATTCCAGATTCTCTCGGCGCAGCGCGGCTTGCACGTCGAGCACCGTGAGATTGCGCGCCGCCAGCGCCGTGCGATCAAGCCAAACTCGCATGGACGGCCGGCCGGAGCTGTCACTGGTAACCTGGGAGACGCCGGAAATCGTCGCGAAACGATCTATCACGTAACGGTCGGCGAAATCCGTTACCTCCATCGGACCCATGTTCGTGGCCGACAGGTTGAGATACATGATCGGCGAGGCGTCGGAATCGGACTTGCTCACCCGGGGCGGATCCACATCCTCCGGTAAGCGCTGCGCGACCCGCCCAACCCGATCCCGCACATCATTGGCGGCTTCGTCGATATTCCTTTCCAAATCGAATTCGATACGGACGAATGAGCGGCCGTCGTTACTCCTCGAGCTGATGGTCTTGGTGCCTTCCAGCCCACTGATCTCATTCTCTATCACTTGTGTGATGCGATTTTCCACAACCTCGGCGGAGGCTCCAGGGTAGGTAGTGGCCACCGACACGATGGGCGGTGAAATATCGGGATACTCGCGTACCGCTAAGCGATCGAACGACAACAATCCGAACGCCAGCAACATTAACGCCAACACCGTCGCAAAGACGGGCCGCTTGACTGATAGATCCGATAGCACCATGGCTGGGCCTCTTACGACATCATCAGGGCCGTGGACTCGGGCCAGTGCCATTGCCGCCCGGCCCAAGGTTCGGAGCGGGCGTAGCTAGTTCCCCCTCGACCGCCACGGGCAACCCGTCGCGCAAACGAACGACGCCCTCGTGGATCACCAACTCGCCTGGCTGCAGACCCTCGATCACTTCCACGGAACCGAACTCGCGGCGTCCGAGCACGACCGGCCGCCGTGTTGCGCGGCCTTCCGCAGCCACGAACACGAAGGATTCTCCGACGAGCTGAACAATGCTTTTCTCCGGAATCATGAGCGCCTGGCGTTCGCGGGCCTGCACCCGGACATTGAGCAGCATCCCGGGCAGCAACGAGCCATCTTCGTTATCGATGATGGCGCGAACGGTGACCGCCCGAGTGACGGGGTCGACCCTGGAACCCACGGTAGCAACATTGCCCTGAAATTCCCGGCCGCCCGCGCCGGCGGCGCGGGCGTTCACTACATTGCCTTGACGCACCAGCGACAGACTCGCTTCCGGGATCGTGAAGTCCAACTTGATCTTGGAGGTGTCGTCCAGCGTGGTGATGGGCGTACCCGGTGTGACGAGCGTCCCCGGACTCACTTGGCGGAAACCCAACACGCCGTTGAATGGCGCGCGGATCAGCCGGTCTTCCAACCGCGCCAACACCGTATTGAGGCGCGCCTCGGCGCCCGCCTCCGCGGCAATGGCCTCGTCTAAGACCGACGCGGAAACAATCCCTCGCGCGCCCAAATCCTGCTGGCGGCGAAGGTTGCGCCGGGCGTCCTCGAGACTGGCTCGCGCCTCGGCGAGTTGCGCTTCCTCCTCCGCATTGGTCAGCTCGACCAGCACGGTGTTGGCTTTAACGTAATCACCGTCGCTGAAGTTAACCCGGCGCACCGTATCCGTTAGGTTGGCCGTGAGCGTGACGGACTCGTTGGCCTGGGCGGTGCCCAGCGCTTCGACACGATCCGCGATAGGCTCGAGGCTGACGGCGACGGCGCCCACGGGGGTGGGCCGGCCCGGGCCGCCGAATTCCCGTTGTGGTCCCGGTGTCGAGCTGAGAAAGACGTACCACCCGAGCACCCCCAGGAGTACCACGGCCACGACCGTCGCTATTGTTCGCTGTGCCATGCCGCTACGTTATCAGGAACTCATCAAGGGGGGGTAACATGTTGTAACTGGTCAAGATTAACGCCTCCCGGGCCTAACCTGCGGGCCGGCATTGCCGCCGCCGCGCCGCCACCGGATAATAGTGAATAAGTTAACGACTCCGCATGCCCAAGATCACCTGCTACCTGCCGTATCGGAAACCACCATGACCAGCTTGTTGCCCAAACTCCGAGAGATTGTTGGGGATCAGGGCCTTATTGCCGACCCTAGCGCTGAATCTCGGTATCACGGCGATTGGAGCACGCACGCCAAATGCGCGCCCCTCGCAGTAGTGCGACCCGCAAACACGACGGAAGTTGCACAGGTGTTGGCGGCTTGCCATGAGGCGCGCCAGCCCGTGGTCGTCCAAGGCGGGCTGACGGGCCTCTCGGGCGGCGCCACGCCTGCAGGCCATGAGTTAGCGCTTTCCCTCGAAAGGCTTAACGGCATCGAGGATCTCGACGCGCAGTCCATGACCATGACCGTCGGCGCCGGCACACCCCTCGAGGCTATTCAGCAGGCCGCCGAGGACGCGGGCTTCCGCTTTCCTCTCGACCTCGGCGCACGGGGTTCTTGCAACATCGGCGGCAATATCGCCACGAATGCCGGCGGCAATCAGGTCATTCGCTACGGCATGACGCGGAACCTCGTACTGGGGCTGGAAACCGTGTTGGCCGACGGTACGATCATCAGTTCGCTCAACCGAATGCTCAAGAACAATGCGGGCTACGATCTGAAACACCTATTTATCGGCAGCGAAGGCACTCTTGGGGTCGTGACTCGAGCGGTCCTCAGGCTATTCCCCCGCCTGGGCAACAAATGCACCGCAATGTGCGGCGTGGATTCGTTTACCAATGTCGTCGAACTGCTGCATCTGCTTGGCAAGAAATTCGGCGGCGAACTCAACACCTTCGAGGTCATGTGGGCCAACTATTTCGATCACATGCTGGCGAATCTCGCCGATGCGCGCTCGCCTTTCGCGGACCATCAATACCCGCTCTATGCGTTGATTGAAATCGAGACGGCGGATGAGGCCGACGGCATGGCGCGGCTCGAAGTATGTCTGGCCGAGGCGCTGGAAGCCGGCGTCCTGCAAGATGTCGCGCTCGCTCAATCACTCAGGGAGGCGGAAAATTTTTGGAAAATACGCGATGGCGTCAGCGACATTCCCAACCTGCTGACCGAAACGGCGGCCTTCGACGTGAGCGTCCCCATCAACGTCATGGAGTCTTTTGTTGCCGACGTGGATTCGAGCCTCAACAAGCGTTTCGCCAACTACAGCAATCTGGTTTTCGGCCATATTGGTGACAACAACTTGCACTTACTCGTGGCCACCGGCGACAAGAGCGATTACCAGGCCATTAACGACACAGTGTACGGGGTTGTCGGCGACTACCGCGGTTCCGTCTCTGCCGAGCACGGCATCGGTTTAATTCGCAAGGACTATTTGATGTACTCCAGAACGCCCGAAGAAATCGAGCTAATGCAGCGGCTAAAGGCCACACTCGATCCCAACAATATCCTCAATCCCGGGCGCATCTTCTAAATAATCGGAATAGGCAATTATTTCTTTGGACACCCAGTCGACCGTCAACCTGCTGCTCACTCGGCGTTCCGCCCTGGCGGCCAACATGCGTAAACCAGGCCCTTCGGACGAAGACCTGCGCAGGATATTGCGGGCCGGCATCCGCGTGCCCGACCACGGCCGCATCGAACCCTGGCGCATCCAGATCCTCAAGAAACCCGGCCAAAAGCGCCTGGCCGCCACGGTGGCCGAGGCATTCCGTGCCGACAATCCCACGGCATCAGACAAGCAGGTCGAACTCGAATACAAGAAACCCCTGCGCGCGCCCGTGCTGTTGGTGGTGACCTGCCACCCCGACCCGAACCGGTTCGAGAAAATTCCGCTCATCGAACAACAACGCTCGGCGGCCGCGGTATGCCAGAACATCCTCATCGCCACCACCGCGCTTGGCTTTGCGGGCCAGTGGCTGACCGGCTGGGCCGCATACCACCCGCGGATTCGCGAGCTCCTCGGCCACTCGCCGGATGCCGACATCGCCGGCTTTATCTACCTCGGTTCCAAACCCAAGGATCCCCCTAAAGAAAGAGCCAGACCGGATTTCGATGCCATTGTCAGCGGCTGGGACGGTGAGTGAGCGCCGCACCTGACGACGGCTCGGAACCGCGGCCGCGACTCGCCGTCGTACTCGGCTTGTTGGGCGGCATCAATCCGCTGGCCGTGGATGCCTACTTGCCCACGCTGCCCACCATCGCGGCCGAGTTCGGCACCGACCTGCAGCGCGTAAGCATGTCTTTGAGTACCTACTTCCTGGGCTTCGCCCTGGGGATGCTGCTGGGCGCGCCGATCTCTGACCGCAGCGGGCGCCGCCCGACCGCACTGGCGGGCCTGCTCCTATATATATTCGCCAGCTTGTTGATCGCGTTGACTACCAACATCGAACAATTTCTCGCGCTGCGCGTGCTGCAGGCGCTCGGTGCGGGCGCGGCCACCGTCAACGTCGGCGCGGTCGTGCGAGATCTCTACGACGAACGCAACAGCGCGCGCATGTTCTCGATGATCATGATGGTGGTGCTCGGGGCGCCGCTCATTGCGCCCGCGATCGGTTCCGTCATGTTGGCGTTCTTTAATTGGCAGGCCGTGTTTATCTTCCTCACGATCTACGGCGCCATGACCACCGGATTAGTCTTGCGTTTCTTCCCCGAGACGGTCACGCAGAAAGAGCCGCTAGGCCCCGTGGCACTGCTGCGGGACCTGGGCGGCAGCCTCGTCAACGTCCTCGGCCGGCCGAGTGCCGTCGCCATCGCGCTGTCCGGCAGCCTCGCCTCCAGCTGTTTGTTCATCTTTATTACCGATTCGCCGTTTCTGTACATCGACTACTTCGGGATGTCGACGGTGCTATTTCCCGTCGTGTTCGGGTTGAACGTCGTTACCCTGGCGGGTTTCCACTGGCTTAACTTGCGCTTACTGAAGCGCTATCCGCCACGGGCCATCATGCCGTTCGGCTTCGCGTTATTGATGACGACGACCGTCGTAACCGCCATTTACACGGCCGTCGCGGATCCGCGGCTCGGCGTCATGGTCCCCGCCATCATGCTGACCATCGGCGTTCAAGGCCTCATCCAGGGCAATGCAACCGCGGCCTACATGGCGCATTTTCGGCGCCGCACCGGAATCGCCGCCGCCATCTCGTCGAGCCTGCAATTCAGCATGGGTGCCGTCGCCGGAATCTCGCTGAACGTCTTTCACGACGGCACGCCGCGGACCATGACCACCGCCCTCGTCGTCAGCGCCACCTTAGCCATGGTCTTCGGCACCATCGGGCTGCGCCTGCGGGCGCGGGCCGAAGCCAAAGATCTTGCAATCGCTAGCGCGCCCGCGAAGCCGTAGGCGAGTACTTGGGCGCCATGATGGCCCGCCGCAGGGCGGCGTGTTCCGCAGCATCATTTAAAACGACCCGGCCGCCGCGGACGTCGATACCGAGCTGGTCGTACAGCGCGGTAAGATCCGGTAACCCGGCCCGATTTGCGTAGCGTCCGTAAAGCCCGGACATGACCTCCGTCTTACCGAGTTGATCGAGCTTGGTAAACAGCTCTTCCCCGCCCCAGGCACGCTCGGACGGCAGGCAGCAGGCCTGCAACCGATCGAGCAATCCGTCCAGGGACTGGGCGGGCGCCTCCAAACGCAACGCTACATCGGCGAGCAACGCGATGGCGGCGCCGCTCCAATACACCATCATCCGTGACCTGGCGTCGTTGGGCGCACTCAAGGGTTCCGTGCGCGCCCTTTCGAAGCCCTCGTGTAATTTCTGCCACGCCTTGGTTTCGCGATAGGCGCCGGAGCGTGCCATCAACACGTTTTGGTAATAACTCGCAAAGCCTTCGGAAATCCATTTTTGGCGGCCTTCCACGTAGGGCAACAGCAGGTGACTAAACTCGTGGGTCGCCGTCCAGTCGCCGAGGTAGTCGGCCAGCGAGCGCGAGGGATCCACGAAAAACTGTACGGCTTCGCCGCCATCCCGGATTACCCGCCCGAACGGCACCGCCGAGTTGCCCCACGACGAAATGGGCACGACGATCACCTGCGGCGACGGGTTCGGGAATCGACCGTAAACCTGAGTTACGTTGCCCGCAGCGGCCCGCAACCAACTAATGAGGTCCCCCGAATGACTCGCATCATCCGCGCCCAACAATGTGACCCGCAATGTGGCGCCGGGTACGGCGATCTCCCGATAGCTAAAGTCGCCGAACACGGCAATGGCTTCTGAACTCGCGGGCGAGGCGCCAAAACGATAGGCATTTTCGCCCTCATCGTCTATTGGCAACCAGGGGACCGAAACGTTGACGCCATCGGGCAAATCGAACCGCACCCGAATCTCGGTGTCGGCGTCGAGGCGCGGCAACCATAGCCAACTGGCGGGCGACACGAGCCGGTTGTCGGGGAACTGCAATAAATAGGAGCGGCGGCGGCTGCGTGGACGCTCGGCCGTCAAATCGTATTCGTACTCGATGCAGGTGGCGTCGCGGGACCGCAGGGTGCGGCCACTAACCGCAAGGCGCTGGGTACCCTCGCCGCAATCGATCACGTTGCGCGTGTGACGTTGCGCCTCCCTATCTCTACTACGCAGCCGCGACACGGGAGATGCCAACTGCGCCCGCACCGTTAGGTGGCTCAAATCCGGCGCCACCGTCACGCGGTAGTCGTGCACGTTCGCCGCGCCCCAGCCGGGGGCGGCGGCCAGCACTAGGCTCAAAACAATCCAACGACGGACTCTCATCAGATGATCAGACCTTATGCCTGGTATCGGGTTCAAGCCCGAAAGGCCGCACGCCTAGGCCGCGAGCAAGGTGCCAATGTACACCTCACTGCGGCGCGCATGTTCCAGCACGCTTTGGCGCACGTCTGGGGCCAACGACTCCTGCACCGCCGGTTGCGCGAGCAACTGCTGCGACCAGTTCGCCACGCGGGGAAAACGTTCGCTGGAATAAAACGGAATCGTTGCCTCCCAGATGGCGGCGCGCATGAAAAACGGCGCATAGGCCGCATCCACCAACGAAAACTCCGCGCCGTTGAAAAACGGGCCGGGGCCTAGTTGGGCCTCGATACGCGCCAGATGCCCATCCTGCTGTTCGCGGATCGCATTGAACTCCTCGGCGGTCTCGGCGACGGACATCTTGTAATTGTCGACAAACAGCGTGGAGCTGAACTCGATCCAGGCCCTGTTTTGGGCGCGCAAAACCGGATCTTCGGGCAGTAGCCTGCCCGGCGTGACTTCGTCGATGAATTCGTTAATGACGGCGGACTCGAACAACACGACCTCTTTGCCATCTTGCGTCACGCGCAATGCCGGCACTTTGCCCAGCGGTGAGATGGCCAAGAACCAGCCGGGCTTATCGCCCACGTCGATGTAAGTGACCCGGAAATCCACCTGCTTGTACAGCAGCGT
>JAHEKG010000193.1 GCA_024638475.1 Rhodospirillales bacterium
TTGCTGCGGCGGGTCTTTGCCAAATGAGCATGGGGGTGGTGTGACCCGAACGCCGCAGGCCCTCCTAACGGATGTATTCGGCTATCCCAGCTTTCGGGGACCCCAGGAGGAGGTTATCGCCACCGCGCTTGCCGGCCGCGATTGCCTGGTGTTGATGCCCACCGGCGGCGGTAAATCGTTGTGTTACCAAATTCCCGCGCTGCTTAGGGACGGCCTCACCCTCGTCGTCTCACCGCTGATCGCCCTAATGCAGGACCAGGTGGTTGCGCTCGAGCAGCTCGGGGTGGCCGCCGCCTATCTCAATTCAACGCTGTCGCATTTCGAGCAGCAAGCCCTGTTCGATCGAATTGAAAACCAGCAGCTGCGGCTGTTGTACGTCGCGCCCGAGCGACTGATGCAGCCGCAAACCCTAGAGCAATTCAAGCGCTACGCCGTATCGCTCATTGCCATCGACGAGGCGCACTGTGTGTCTCAGTGGGGTCATGATTTCCGGGAGGACTATCTGTCCCTGGGTGAGTTAAGGCAACACTTTCCCGGCGTGCCGCGCATGGCGCTGACGGCCACCGCCACCCAACAGGTTCGCGACGAAATCGTGGAGCGCCTCGAACTGATCAACCCGCGAATATTCATCGCCGGCTTCGACCGGCCGAACATTCGCTATCTCGTCCAGCCAAAACTCAACGCGAAACAACAGCTGCTGGAATTCCTCCAAGGTCACCAGGGCGAAGCGGGCATCGTCTATTGCATGGCGCGCAAGCAGACTGAAAAGATTGCCAGCTGGCTAGTGGCCGAGGGCTACGATGCGTTGCCGTACCACGCCGGTTTGAACGCCGACACACGCGCCGCACACCAACATCAATTCCTGAATCAAGATGGGGTGATCATCGTCGCGACGATCGCCTTCGGCATGGGCATCGACAAGCCGGACGTGCGCTTCGTCGCCCACCTGGACCTGCCCAAGAGTATCGAGGCGTATTACCAGGAGACGGGCCGCGCCGGGCGCGATGGCGAACCTGCCGAGGCATGGCTCGTCTACGGCCTGCAGGATGTCGTTCGGCTCAGGCAAATGGTCGACGCCTCACCGGCCGGTGAGCAACACAAGCGCCATGAGCGAGCCAAGCTGGATGCCCTCCTCGGCTGGTGTGAGGTGACGGATTGCCGCCGGCGTCCGTTGTTGGCCTATTTCGGCGATCACCTGGATCAGGATTGCGGGAACTGCGATGTCTGCCTGAGTCCGCCGGAGGTCTTCGACGGCACCGAGGCCGCACAGAAAATATTGTCCGCCATTTACCGAACCGGCCAGCGCTTCGGCGCCGTGCACATTATCGATGTGGTGCTGGGCAAGGATAATGCCAAAGTCCAACAACACCGGCACGACAGGCTGAGTGTTTACGGCATCGGTACGGAGTACGACGCGCAACAGTGGCGCTCGATCCTCCGGCAACTCGTCGTTTTGGGCCTGGTGGCGGTGGACACGGCCGGTTTCGGGGCCTTGCAGCTGACCGACGAAAGCCGGCCCCTGCTGCGCGGCGAGACGCAATTATCCTTGCGGCGTGACCTGTTGGTGGCGCGCGCTAAACGCACGCCGCGGCGGAAGGCGCCGGTAGCCGTCGGTGAGGACGACCTTGCGCTCTGGGAGGCATTGCGCGAACGCCGCAAGCGCCTGGCAACAGACCACGACGTCCCCCCCTACGTGGTTTTCCACGACAGTACACTCATGCAGATGGCGGCGGAAAAACCGCAGACGGCGCAGGCCATGTTGGCCATCTCGGGCGTCGGTCAGACTAAACTCGAGCGCTACGGCGACGCCTTCCTGGAGGTGATTCGCGAAGCCGTCTAGGGCGTTGCAGGATTACTGCCCTACCCCGGCTTGTCGATGAGATGGTGCAAGACGCCGTGGGGCGCGTTAACGGCCGCCGTAGTCACGGTGCCGAACGGCGACAGCTGCAGCGATGCCGGAGCGGCTAACAGCTTTCCGCCCGCCTGTTGACAGGCGGCAACCGCAGCGGCGACGTCTGGCACGCGAATCGTCGCGCCGACTAGGCCGCGGTGCGGTAGGCACGCCCGTTCCGCCAGCGAATCGTAACTGCCGGCGGGCAAACCGTAGTGGATGATGCCGAGATACGGTTCTTGCCGAACGGAACCGACATTAATCGCCCGGATATGCAGAGGATCCTTCGCCCCCACCAGGTGTTGAAAACTTTCATCCGTGACTTCGTAGCGATGTACTTCTTGGAGCCCAAGACTGGCGTAGAAGGCGACGACACCCGCCTGGTCATCGACCGGGGCCGAAACGCTGTGTACCTCGCTGACGACCCGGTCCGTGATGGTCACAAACTCGCTCAGAAACTCAGCCGGGCCGGCCACCAGGGCGCAGACAACCCCGTCGGGCCCCCACAGGTGCCCTTCGGTGATATGACCACTGTCCGTATCGTACTCGGCGATCTCTTCCTTCAGTTGGAAACCCGCTGTTTCGAGGGTGTTGCGGGCGCGGCTAAAATCGGCGGTGAAGAAATCGATCACCTTGAGAGCGTTGCTGTTGTAACCGGAGTCGGGATCGCGAATGCACACCGTTGACCCGGGTGTGAGTTGCAATAGCCGAATGCCGTAAGGGGTTCCTGGGGTTTCGAACCAGACTGTAGTGGCACTGTGACCGCCGATTCCGAACAGCGCCTCGACTTCCGCCGCGGATAGCGTTTGGCTTGCCCGCGCTTCCATCCCAAAGGCGTTCACTAACAAATAGTCCCAGGTCCCGGGCGAATCGGTACTGATAATCGGACCGATAAATTGGCTTGTCATGGATTATTATTCATATTTAAATCAATTAATTAAATAACTAATATAGAATAGTTCTAGGCCCCTGATCAGCCCGCAACCGCGCGGCCCTTGTCCTTCCAATAGGGTGCCCGCAATTTGAATTTCTGTAACTTGCCGGTTGCCGTCCTGGGCAGTTCCGCCACGAACTCGACCGCCGTCGGGCACTTGAAATGGGCCATATGCTCCCGACAGAATGCGATCAACTCGTCACCGGTTGGCTTGCTACCGGGCTTCGAGACGACCAGGGCCAACGGCGTTTCGCCCCATTTCTCGTGGGGTACGCCAATCACCGCACACTCGAGGACGTCGGGATGGCGGTAGAGGATATCTTCGATGTCCGGCGAGCTAATGTTCTCCCCACCGGAAATGATCACGTCCTTCTTGCGATCGACAATATGGATGTTGCCGTACTCGTCCCACACGGCCAGGTCGCCCGTGTGAAAATAACCCCCATAGATCGCCTTGTTCGTTTCCTCTGGCTGCTCCCAATAGCCTTTGAAGACCACATTGGAGCGCGCACAGACCTCGCCGACGGAAGTATTATCGCGCGGCACCGGCGCATCGTTTTCGTCGAGCAGTTGTAGCTCCACACCCAATCCGGGTACGCCGGCCCGGGATCGCCGGCTGTAGTCTTGTTTCTTGGACGCGAAGTCCACTTGCGAGGAAGTGAGCAAAGGCGCCGTCTCGGTGAGCCCATAGATCTGCAAGAATTCCCAACCGAGCTCCTCCTCCAGGCGTTCGATAAACGCCACGGGGGGTGGTGCACCCGCTACGGTGAAACGTGGCGTCGTCTTAATATCGTGTTTGTGCTTGTCCGGATAGTCGAGAATGGCTCGCAACACCGTCGGTGCCATGCAGGCAAAAGTGACGCTTTCGGTTTCGATAAGCTCGAATATCTTCGCCGCCTCCACGGCTCGCAGGACGACGTGGGTACCGCCCATGCCGGTGAGCGCATAAACGCCTCCCCAGCCGTTACAGTGGAACATCGGTAATGTCCACAGCTCAACGTCCTCGTGGGCGACGCGCAAGTGTGCAATCAAACTGTAGGCATTAATGTAGCAATTGCGGTGGGTCATCATCACACCCTTGGGGCGCGCCGTCGTCCCCGAGGTGTAATTGATGGAGACGATGTCGTTTTCGTCGCGCTCTACCGCGGCGGGTGGCGATGTTGGCTCCTGCTCAATAAGCGTATTCCAGTCGAGCCAATTCGGGTCCTCGCTCGGTGTATACGCCGCGACGATCCAATGTTCTACCGATGCGAGCTGCGGCCGGATGGAATCCAATACCTCCGTGTACTCGTAGTCGACGAGAACGGCCTTCACGCCGGCGTGATTGATAATATAAGCATGGTCTTCCGGCACTAGGCGGTAGTTGAGGGGCACTAGGATCGCGCCCAGCAAGCTAGTGGCATAGAAGCTCTCCATGAAAAAATGCGAGTTTGGGCTGAGGATGCACACGCGATCGCCCTGCCGAATCCCCAACTTTGTTAACGCATGGGCGAGCTGATGGACCCGCTGCTGATACTGGCGATAGCTAAATCGAAGCGGCCCATCGACGATGGCGAGTTTCTCGGGGTACAACAGAGCCGGTCGCCGCAAGAAATCGTCGACTAACAACGGTACTTCCATCGCCATGCACCCCCAACCAAGCCAGATTCGTTGTTCGAATTGTAGCGGCCTCGTGGGAAGAACGACAATGCTAGTGATATCGTCGGGGCCATGCTCCTGCGAAGCGTCTTGCTGAATCCGACACTGCTAACCGTCGCGGTCGTCTATGGATTGCTACTCGCAATCGCGCAAACAGCCGGCCTGTTCGGCATCTGGCTCGGGGTTCTCGTTCTACTGTCCGTTTGGCGGTTTTGCTACGCCGTCTTACGCGTAGTTGCGCAAGGTCGGACATCCGCCCCCCCGGGCATCGACACGATGAATCCGGTGAGTGAACTGCCTTTGGTCCTTCACTTCCTGATTTTCCCGGGCGTCGCTGCCTGGTACGAAATCACTATGGCGCTGGGTCCGGGGCGGTCCTTCGCTAACTTGGGCATCGTCGTCGGACTATTCCTTCTGGCCGTGTTTCCAGCCTCGGCAGGCCTCATGGCAATCACGGGAAACGTGCTTCTGGCCCTAAGCCCGCGCCGCATCGTCGGCTTTGCTCGAGCCGTCGGCATTCGCTACCTGACGCTGCCGGCCGCTGTTATCGCCGTTTGGTTCGCAAGGGGTATCCTCCAAGGCTTAGTTGACAGAATGGTTATTGGTAGCCTGTGGCTAACTTGGGCTGCTACGACCTGGGGGTTGCTCGCACTCTTTGGCTTGATTGGTGCAACGATATTCGCCCGCCGCGGAGTCTTCGACATCCCCGGCTTGGCCGAGGGCAAGAGCGAACGCCAGACACGCTGGAGCCGCGAGGATAAATTTAGCGGATGGCGCCGCGTCCTCGACACGGTTTATGGCAACTGGCGCTCGGGCCAACAGCAAGAAGCCGTCGCGGAGCTACGTAAGCTAGTCGCGAAGGAGCAGCACAGCTTCGACGTGTTCGCCTGGCTGTTCGAAGAAACCCTCATCTGGGAGGACAAACGTTGTGCGCTGCATGTTGCCCGAGGCTTCGTGCACCGATTGCTCAAAGACGCTAACGAAGCGGATGCGCTGGAAGTGGTGTTGCGCTGCCGCGGATTCAGCCAGCAGCCGCGATTGGTACCCGGAGATGCCGCCCGGCTAGCCGAGTACGCGCGCGGCAACGGCCAACTGGGGTTGGCGGACGAAATCGCGAGTTGGGAAGTGGACACCGAGGCGCCGGGTGGTTAACTGGCGCCGGGGAGTTGACCAATAGCCATCGATTCCGCTGGCTCTAGGTGGAACTCTTGAACAGCCATTAATAATGCCACGTTTGAATTCAGGATCTCCCTATTGACATTCAACAACGAAGAAATCTCGCCGGGACCGATACGACTGGAATTAATATCGTCGAAGACCTCGCTGTGCAAATGATCATGCCAGCCGTGGACACGTTCCAGCAGTTCCGCGAAATCGCGGAACGTCGGTGCAATACCGCTGCCCAAGCGGTAGAGCTCGCCGTAGAATCCCGTCATCACTGCGCGAAAATGATCGACATAGCGATTCAACTCAGCGATTGGCGAGTCCTCGAAATCGGCCAAGTTGTGGCGGATGTCCCGGAGTGACTTAGCCGAATGAACGCCGTGACGGACGGCGTTGAGCAGCTGTTGGAGCCGCTCTGATTCGGCGGGTTCCAACGGTTGCGCTTGCACCCGAATGGCGAACGCCAGCATCTCCCCCTCTAGTTTTTTCGTACGCCGGTAGGCTTCGTCATAACGATCGCCCCACTTTGCCGAGTCGGATTTAACAAAGGCGACGGGCGGACGCCCTGGGGGAGTCGGTAATGCCGGCACGAATGCGCGCATGTTCAAATCGATCACGCGAGCGAGCAAGTGGCTGGTCTCCTTGGTGATCGCGGCGACTCCCGCATCGCCAATGTCGGCGGTCATGCCTGCAAGGAACTGGCTCTCCCGCTCGGTGTCCGTCTGAAAACGCCGCTCCAGGAACCCCGCAAGCAGGCCAGTCAGCGGCAAGAACAACGCGATACCCAACAGGTTAAACAGCGAATGAAAAGCAACCAGGGCGAACAGCGGATCGACGATTCCGATCCAAGCAATCAATGCCAAAAGCGGTAAGCGCAGTAGGAAGGCCAAACCGTCGTTGGTGATGTTGAAGATGAAATGCGCCAGAGCCACACGCTTTTTGGCCGCCGCCCCTTGGATAGCGCCCGCCAATACGGTGGTTGTCGTGCCCAGGTCCGCGCCAATGGCGATTGCGGCGGCGGCTGGAAGGTCGATCACGCTGGCATGCAGCGCCGTCATCGTGATCATCATGGTGGCTGAGCTGGATTGAATCACGGCCGCCACGACCGTGCCGAATAACAAAAACTGCCAGGCAGAGTAGTTCGCCAAGCGGGAAATGTC
>JAHEKG010000194.1 GCA_024638475.1 Rhodospirillales bacterium
CTGAATCGCCGCCTCCAGGTGGGCGTTGAACACATCGGGATCCTCCAACATGACGAAGTGCCCGACACCCGTCATCGCGACGAACTGGAAATCGTCGACCCTTTGTTGCAGGGGCTCGAGAAGGTTGGGCCGATAGTCCGAGTTGATCAAGACCAGCGGGGCCGGTAGGCGATCCGCCCCGCCCTTGGCGTCATAGTCATTCAACGCAACCAAGGCCGCCAGCCCGACGGCGGGCGGCGCCGAGGCCATGTCTCGAACGACGAAGTTGCGGATCGAGGGATCCGCGTCTTCCAGGAACATGCCCTCGACAATGCCGGTCGTCGTGGTGACGAAGTCTTCCTCCATGCGCTGCATGTAGGCTTGGCGCTCGTCCGTTTGTATCTCGGCAGTGATGTTGCGCAGCGTATCCACGCCGACGACCCCAATCACTCTGTCCTCTAGCAACCGCGAGGCCTCCAATACCACCGGACCGCCCATGGAATGCCCAACCAACACGATATTCTGCAGATCCAACGCCGTGGCGACGGCCGCCACGTCCTCGCCAAAGGCCGTCATGCTCCAATCCGTGCGGTTGGATCCAGATTTGCCGTGTCCGGCCAAATCGATACTAACGACGCGATAACGCTCGGCCAGCCAATCACGCTGGCGCTGCCAATAGCCGCTGTCGCAAGACCAACCATGCACGAGCACGACACTGATATCGCCCTGACCGCGTTGATCGAAGTGAATGGTTACGCCGTCGGCCGACGACACCTCGGTTAATTCATTGTGCGGCATGGTAATCGGGTCCGTAGCCGGCGGTTGCGCGGTCGCCGTCGCTGTAGCAGCCCGGCTTTCGCCTGCCGGCTCCTCGGGCGCACAGCCCAAAATCACCGCCAGGGAACATAGCGAGACACCTCTCAAAAGCTCGGTAATCATCACAGCGGCTCATAACCGATGACGCTGACCATCACGCCATCGGGATCACGAAAAATCATTTCCATATAGCGGCCGGCTTTCATGTATTCGCTGTCCTCTTGTTTGACGTACTCCATCGGTTCACGCACGAAGTCGTAGTTACCTTTAAGCTTGGCGTAAATCTTCTTGCCGTGATCGCTGCTGACGACCAGCGATGTCGCGCCGTATGCGACGGTGCTTTTATCGGGAACGGTCACGGATGGCAACCCGGGTTTAGGGTCCTGGACGCAATACAATCCAATCAGGCCATCCTCACTCTCCGCCGCCTGCAAATGGCAGATATGCATCGTGCAATCGTCGAGGCCGATCATGTTCGCCATGGCCGGACCCGTGATGGTCTTATCCTCGATCACGGTGAACCCAAGGATATCCCGATACAAGGCCAGAGAGGCCTCCATGTCCCGATTGAAAATCGTCATGCGCTTGAGGGGGCTCGTCAGGTTCATGGCTCGCTCCTAGGCCGATAGGCCGACGGGGCAAGCCACCCCGGTACCGCCCAGACCGCAGTAACCAGCGGGATTCTTGGCCAGGTACTGTTGGTGATAGTCCTCGGCATAGTAGAACGGGCCCGCCTCGATGATTTCCGTTGTGATGCCACCATGCCCGGCTTTGGCGAGGGCGCGCTGATAGGCCGCCTTGGAATGTTGTGCGGCGTCGCGTTGGTCCGCATCGAAATAGTAGATCCCCGAGCGGTATTGCGTGCCGACGTCGTTGCCCTGGCGCATGCCTTGAGTCGGATTATGGGCCTCCCAAAATACACCGACGAGTTGTTCGAAGGTGATCTTCTCGGGATCAAACACCACCAACACGACCTCATTGTGCCCGGTGAGGCCGGAACACACCTCTTCATAGGTCGGATTCGGCGTTAATCCTGCGGAGTAGCCCACCGCGGTTGTGTAAACCGCGGGGAGCTGCCAAAAACAGCGTTCCGCGCCCCAGAAACAACCCAATCCGAACAGCGCCTGCTCCGTCCCCTCCGGGAAGGGCGGCTTGATCGGATGACCGTTGACGAAATGCCGATTGGACACCTCAAGCGCGTCTTGGCGCCCCGGCAACGCCTTATCCGGGGCCGGCAGTTGAGTTTTCTTTTTGAGTCCGAACACAGGCTTGCCTCAGCCGGCCGCCACACCCATGTCGATCTTAGGCGCAGGCAGGGTGCTCGAGCCGGTCAAATAAATGTCTATGGCGCGCGCCGCGCCGCGACCCTCGTTAATGCCCCAAACCACCAGGGATTGGCCGCGGCGACAATCGCCGGCGGCGAACACGCCGGCCTGGGACGTGGCAAATTCGCCATGCTTAGCACGATAGTTGGAACTCGCGTCCCGGTCCAGCCCCAACGCATCGGCCAGGTAGGCCTCCGGCCCAAGAAACCCCATCGCGAGCAATACGAGGTCCGCCTCGAGCACCTGATCGCTGCCGGGGATCTCCCGCATTTGCCAGCGTCCGTCGACCTTGGTCCACTCCAAGTCGACAATGCGCAGCCCCTTCACCCGGCCGCGGCCATCGTCAACGAACTCTTTGGACAGCACGCTGTAACGGCGCGGATCCTGGCCAAAGCGGGCGGCCGATTCCTCATGGCCATAGTCGGTCCGCATAATCAGCGGCCACTCGGGCCAAGGATTATCCTCCGCCCTGTCGGCCGGTGGTTCGTCGAGCAACTCTAAGTTGAGCATACTCTTGCAACCGTGCCGCAGCGCGGTGCCGATGCAGTCGGTACCCGTGTCCCCGCCGCCGATTACGATGACCCGCTTATCCTTTGCGTCAATGTAGTTGCCGTCCGCAAGCTCGCTATCCAACAAGCTCGCTGTGTTCTTAGTCAAGAAGTCCATGGCGAAATGAACACCATCGAGCTGCCGACCTGGCACGTCGAGATCTCTGGGAAGCGTGGCGCCTGTTGCCAGCAAGACCGCATCGTGTTCGCTGCGCAGCTGCTCGGCATCGACGTTATTACCGACGTCGGCGTTGGTAACGAATTTAATGCCGGCGTCGCGTAACAGACCGACTCGGCGATCAACGACCGCCTTATCCAACTTCATGTTCGGGATGCCGTACATCAACAGCCCGCCGATGCGATCGGTGCGCTCGTAGACCGTCACCGTGTGGCCGGCCAGATTGAGCTGGTCCGCGGCCGTGAGTCCCGCGGGGCCCGAGCCCACGACGGCAACGGTTTTGCCGGTAGGCTTTTTCGGTATGTTCGGCGTTACCCAACCTTCCTCGAAACCGCGATCGATGATCGCGTTCTCGATATTCTTAATTGTCACCGCCGGCTCGATGATGCCCAACACGCACGCCCCCTCGCAGGGTGCGGGACAGGTCCGGCCGGTAAACTCGGGGAAGTTATTGGTCTTATGCAAGCGCTCCAACGCGGGGCGCCAGCGATCTTGGTAGACCATGTCGTTCCACTCAGGAATCAAGTTGTCGATGGGGCAGCCACTGTCCGCTTGACAAAAAGGCACGCCGCAGTCCATGCAGCGAGCCGCCTGATTCCTCAGATGAGAGGCATCCGGCGCCGTAAAAATCTCGCGAAAGTCTTGCAGGCGCTGTTCCGGTTCGCGGTAGGCAACGTTTTTGCGGCGGTGTTCCAGAAAACCGGTGGGTTTGCCCATCCTAGCGCCTTACGAAAACGGAGGCGTCTAGTGTGCGTAACTCGTGCACGGTGCCCTCCATCTCTTCGTCGTGCTGCTTCCGTTCAGCGAGCACCCGTTTGTAGTCGGTGGGCATCACTTTGACGAACTGGGCCGCTACTTCGGGCCAAGCATCCAAGACGGCGGCGGCTACGGTGGAATCCGTGTATTGCGTGTGCAGCTCCAGCAGGTCGAGCAGCTCGACGATGTCCTCGTCTTGCTCGACGGGATCCAAGTCCACCGTGCCCAGGTTACACTTGTCGGCAAAGACGTGCTCCGGATCCCAGACATAGGCGATACCGCCGGACATACCCGCGGCGAAATTGAGGCCGGTCGGGCCGAGGATCACAACGCGCCCACCCGTCATATACTCGCAACCGTGGTCGCCGACCCCTTCGACGACCGCCCGGGCACCGCTGTTGCGTACACAGAAGCGCTCCGCCGCGCGGCCCCGGAAAAACGCCCGGCCGCTGGTGGCCCCGTACAGCGCGACATTGCCGATAATAATGTTGTCGCCCGCCTCGAAAGTGCTTTCTCGCGGCGGATAAATGATCAAGCGCCCCCCCGACAAGCCTTTACCCACGTAGTCGTTGCTGTCACCTTCCAATTCTAGGGTGATGCCACGAGCGAGAAACGCGCCGAAACTCTGCCCGGCGGATCCGTTGAACTTGAAGTGGATGCTGTCCACCGGCAGGCCGTCCGCGCCCCAACGTTTCACCAGATTGTGGCTGAGAATCGTGCCCACGGTCCGGTTCGTGTTGACGATGTCGAGCTCGGCAACGACCCGCTCGCGGTTACTGAGGGCGGGTTCGGCAAGCTCGAGCAGGCGGTTGTCCAGCGCCTTCTCCAGGCCGTGATCCTGCCGCTGCGTGCAGCGAACTTCGACGCCCGGATGGGGTTTCTGCACGGGCGATAAGATCGGCGAAAGATCCAAACCGTCTGTTTTCCAGTGGCGGATCGCGGCATCGGGGGCCAACAAATCGACGCGGCCTATGAGCTCATCCAGGCTGCGCACGCCCAATTTGGCCATAATGCGACGAGCATCCTCGGCGACCATAAACAGGTAGTTCACGACGTGCTCCGGGTCACCCGAAAATTTCTTACGCAGTACCGGGTCTTGGGTCGCAATACCAACGGGGCAAGTATTCAAATGACACTTGCGCATCATGATGCAGCCCAACGCAATCAGCGGCGCCGTCGAGAATCCCATCTCCTCCGCGCCCAGGATGGCGGCGATCACGACATCGCGGCCCGTTTTCATGCCGCCGTCGGTCTGCAAGATCACGCGGCTTCGCAAATCATTCATCACCAGCGTCTGATGGGTTTCGGCGATGCCGATTTCCCACGGCATCCCCGCGTGTTTGATGCTGGTCAGGGGTGAGGCGCCGGTGCCGCCCGTGTCGCCGGAAATGAGAATGTGGTCCGCATGAGCCTTGGCCACCCCGGCCGCTACCGTACCGACACCCACTTCCGCAACGAGTTTGACGCTGACCCGCGCCGACGGGTTAGCGTTCTTGAGGTCATGAATGAGTTGCGCCAAATCTTCGATGGAGTAGATGTCATGGTGTGGCGGCGGCGAAATTAGCCCCACACCGGGGGTTGAGTAGCGAATGCGCGCGATGGTTTCATCGACCTTGCGGCCCGGCAGTTCGCCCCCCTCGCCGGGTTTCGCACCCTGGGAGATTTTTATCTGTAATTCATCGGCGTTAGCGAGATACCAAATGGTGACGCCGAAACGACCCGAGGCGATTTGCTTGATGGCAGATCGTTTAGAATCACCGTTGGGCAACGGATTGAAGCGCTCCGGGTCCTCGCCACCCTCGCCTGTGTTACTTTTGCCCCCCAGGCGATTCATTGCCACGGCCAGTCCTTCATGGGCCTCCGCGGAAATGGAGCCGAAACTCATCGCGCCTGTGCAAAAGTGTTTGACGATTTCTGCCGCCGGTTGAACTTCCTCCAACGGCGCCGGCTCGACGTCGTCTTTGAACCGTAACAACCCGCGCAACGTGCAGCCCACTCGGGCTTCGGTATTCGCCCTCGCCGCAAACCGATCATAGGCCGATTGGTTGTTTTCGCGTGCGGCGGATTGCAAATCGGCGATGGTGGAGGGTTCCCAGGCATGCCGCTCGCCCGTGCTGCGCCAATGAAATTCTCCTGGATTCGGTAACGCGAGGATGTTGGTAGCGGCGCTGATCGCAAACGCAAGCTTGTGCCGGCGCGACGCCTCTTCTTCCAAGACGGCAAAGTTGACGCCTTGCAGACGGCTCGCCGTGCCTGCGAAACAGCGGTCGATGATGTCTGAGCCAAGACCCAGGGCCTCGAAAATCTGGGCGCCCTTATAGGACTGCAACGTCGAAATGCCCATTTTGGCCATCACCTTGAGCATGCCTTTAGCAACACCCTTGCGGTAGGCGGCGACAATCGCGGCGTCCGTGGTGAGTTCGGTCCCTTCCAGCATCCCGTCGCGACGGGCCTGCCACAAGGCCTCGAATGCGAGGTAGGGATTGATGGCGTCCGCCCCATAACCCACCAGCAGACAATGGTGATGCACCTCGCGAGCCTCGCCCGTCTCGATGACGATACCGATCCGCGTCCGCTTGGCGCGCGCCACCAAATGGTGATGCACCGCACCGCAGGCCAGCAGGCTCGACACCGGGATCCGGTCTTCGCTGATCTCCCGATCCGACAACACGACGATACTGAAGCCGTCGTCGATGGCAGCCTCGGCTTGCTCGCAAATGCCCTCGATCGCAGCTTCCAGCCCAATCTCGCCGCCGCGAGGATAGGTGATATCAATCGTTTTGGTGCGCTAATCGGCGATGGCTTCGGTGCGCCAACCCCGGCCTTCCATTTTCTTGATGGCCGTGAGTTCTTCATTGCGCAGTATGGGGTGAGACAGCCGCAACCGTCGACAATGTTCGGGGCCGACTTCCAGCAAATTGCGTTCCGGGCCGATGTAGCACTCCAGCGACATGATGACTTCTTCGCGAATCGAGTCGATGGCGGGATTGGTCACCTGGGCGAACAACTGTTTGAAATAGTCATGGATCATGCGCGGCTTATCGCTCAAACAGGCCAACGCCGAATCGTTGCCCATTGAACCGACGGGATCCCGTAACTCCTTCACCAGCGGCAACATCATGAAACCGATGGTCTCGGTCGTGTAACCGAAGGCTTGCAGCCGAGCGAGCAGCGT
>JAHEKG010000195.1:0-5520 GCA_024638475.1 Rhodospirillales bacterium
CCGGCGTGCCATATCTGGGTGGCCGATAAGCTCTCGTGGGTAATAATCGGCGACGGTCTGCCGCAATTCCCAGGCTGGAAAACCGCTGCCGAAACATGATCGAGGAACTTCGATTCGGCGATAACGTCCATTGGTAAGTAACGACTAGAGTTCATATGCGACGCGCGATACTGGCTTTGTTGAGTTTCGCCGCGATAAGCGCGGCGGGCAACTCGTTTTCTCTCGGCGAAACGGGCGAGCGTACGGCCGGCCAGGTTGTTCTGCTGCACGGGTTAGGCCGCACCAACCGCTCGATGAATCCCCTGGCAGCCGCGTTGGATGCGGCGGACTATGCGGTCTGCAATATCGACTACCCGTCGCGCGATTACCCTATCGGCGAGCTGGTGAGCGACCACATCGTCCCGGCAATTCACGCCTGTGGATTCGATGTCCGCAGAGCAGTCGATTTCGTCACACACTCCCTGGGCGGCATCATTGTCCGCGAAATTTCGGCCAGTTCGGCGTTACCTCGCATCGGTCGCGTCGTGATGCTGGCGCCACCAAACCAGGGTAGTGAAATCGTCGATTTACTCGGTGATAATTGGCTGTTCGAATTCGTCAACGGGCCGGCGGGCCAACAACTCGGTACCGAGGCCGAGAGCAAGCCCAACAGTCTCGGGGCCGTGGAATTCGAGTTGGGCATCATCACCGGGAATAGCAGCATTAATCCACTGCTGTCGAATATCATTCCGGGCGAAGACGACGGTACAGTGGCTGTACAGCGGACAAAAGTGGCCGGTATGGAGGATTTTCTTATCCTGCCGGTATCCCATCCCTTCATCATGCGGGATGAGGTTGTCATTCGGCAGTCGCTGCACTTCTTGGCACACGGCGAATTCGACCACAATTAGAAAAAAACTGCTTGCATCGCGTGGGCAAACAACAATAAAGGAGAAATTCTTGGAACACGAAATGAACTCCATTAATCCTAAACCTGCGGCGAAAGTTCTGGCTGTCACGTTGCTACTGCTGGGGATCATTGCCGCAATAGTGATATCGCTGCTGGCCTGGTTAAGCCCCGGCGTCGTGAGTCAACCGGCGCTGCGAAGTCTGCTGCTGCAGCCGCTATTATTTGCGCTGGTTGGCTACGTCGCCATCCGACTCTTCTGCGCGATTTACAACCGGCTCGCCGATAGATGGGGCGGCATTAGATTCGACCTTAAGGAGATCCATTCACCGCTCAATCCAAAGTGGAAACCATGAAAGCAATCTATAACGGACAGATAATCGCGGAAAGCGACGCCACCGTCGTGGTGGAGGGTAATCACTACTTCCCCGCCGAGGCGGTGAAGCGGGAATTTTTCAGCGCGAGTGATACGACGACGCATTGCCCCTGGAAGGGTGCCGCTAACTATTACAACATCGAGGTAGGTGGCGAAGTGAATAAGGATGCCGCTTGGTACTACCCAGAGCCGAAGGCGGCAGCCGAAGAAATTCGCGGCCGCGTGGCTTTCTGGCGGGGTGTGGAAGTCAGTGAATAGTGATGGACCGCGCAGCGTGCGGAACGACGGGCCTACTGCCGTGTTAAGTTAAGTCCGGTTTGGTAAAGCATGCCTGCCGCGGGGGCAATCGCCGGCGCGTACCGGAGAGTTGCTTGAAGCGGGATTGAATCGCTGGCGTATTGGGTATAATCCAAACAAAACGCCAACAAACGCCAGGGAACGAAATGCACTATTTGAAATGGACTCAATACGAACTCAGTACGCTCGAAATGGATGCGTTATACACAGAAGTCGATGAAGATGGATGGGTGCAGCGCGAACTTGGCGTGACCGATGACGGTGCGGTGGTCCACCAGCTTAAGCCGAACCTGGCCGATCCCGGTTGGTTTGGATTGTGCCGGCTCGCAATGCCGAAGCAGACGGCAAACGTATCCCGGGCAGAGTTCGAAGCACTGTGGAATTCCGTGGTTTGAGGAGCATCAATAGCATCGTAGTGGCGCTGGGGTGCCTTGTCTTGTCGGTCAAGCAGCCGGTAGTGGCCGAAGCCCACGGTGGCTAAGCCATGGACGCATCTCAGCGCGAAGGCTATCGCAGACTTGCCTGAGCAGATCGTTTCCCATGCGATAAACCCCAACTCGATTCGGCATAGCAAATCGCTGGGTGATCAACTCGGGCTTAGTCTAGTCGGCTTGCACCTCGTACGCCTAAAGCCTGGCCGCTACTCCTCGGAATTTCACTTTCATCACGCCACCGACGAGTTCGTTTATGTCTTGACTGGCCGGGGGAAAGCCCGAATTGGCCACCGTGAAGTCGACATCGGCGCGGGCGACTGCCTGGGTTTTCCGGCTCACGGGCCAGCGCATGTGCTAAGCAATCCGTTCGATGCCGATTTGGTGTACTTATGCGGCAGCAACCGCGTGACCAATGACGTCTGCGACTACCCGGAAAGACGCCAGCGGCTTTATTTGTCGGGCTCGGAAAAGCACTATGAAACTTTGCTCGCGGATGACGAAACATGAGCGAGTCGCGTGGCCGGGAAGACGCTAACAATTGTTTTGCCTGCGGCCCGGAGAACCCGATTGGCCTCAGAATCGAGTTCCGCCTCGACGCGGAAGGCGTGTGCCACGCGGAATTTACTCCGGGTGATAACCACGAAGGCTTCCACAACGTAACCCACGGCGGCATCCTTTTCTCTGCTCTCGATGACGTTATGGCTAACTGGCTATTCTTGCAGGGCATTCGCGGTTACACGGCGCGTTGTGAGATTAGGTATCGAGAACCAACTCCAACCCACACGCGGTTGTTGCTGGAAGGCCGCTGCGAGAAACGCAAATCCAGAATGGTGCAATTACGCGGCATCGCCAGGCGTGCCGACACCGGTAACGTGGTGGCAGAGGCCGACGCGTTGTTCATGATAGAACGCGACGCCTAGCTCGGGTTATCAATTACGCCAGGGCTGCCAATACTCGGGTTTGCAATCGCTCCGTCGCGGCATTATTGGGTTTCAGCGCTTTGCGCTCTGCCAATAACCCGCGCGCGACTCGCAGCCGGTCCGCTTTGATCGCTGCATCTATTAGCAACTGCGCGAATAGGTCACGCTGCGCGTGGCTGCCACCGATGAGCTGGATGTCGTAACGAATCGGCAGCATCAACTCGACGGCGCGATCGAAGCGCCCGTTGGCATACGCGATCATCGCTGTGGATAGCGCCAAGCCGACGCGCGCGGCGACTTCGAGGTAACTATCATGCGGATTCTTGTTTTCGCTGAGTTCCGATTCCAGGGAGGCCATCATCTGCTCGGCCGCTGCCGACTTGCCGCCCGCCGTTAGGCCGAGCGTATAATGCGCGTCGATGAAATTCATGATGTGCACTTGGCTGTGCTGGCTTAAGACGTCGGCCACTGCGTTCCAGCGGGTGCCCGTATCGATACCCGCTAGGTCGAGACGCGCGAGCAGGGCTACGTCGTTGCATAGATCGAGATACTCTCTGGAGTCGGGATCCCAAGTAGTTTCGTCATACAGCTGCAAAGCCCTTTCCGGTTCGTCGCGATCCAGGTAATAAAGTGCGCGGTGCCAGGCTAGGTGATAACGAAAATTGTTGGCCGTACTCCACGCCTCCTCTAGTTCGTCAATCCATTCGATGCCTTCGGCATAGCGTTCCTGCATCTCCAACACGTGCGCAACGGCGTGCACGCCCCAGGGATCATGGCGATTCAAGTCGATAGCCCTGCGCCCTTGCGCTTCCGCCTTTCCATAGTCGCCGGTTTCCTCGAGTCCGAACGCATACATCGACAGTAGGAAGCCGTAGCCCGAGTCCTGGTCCGACCAGTGCGGTAGTACCCGAGCTAAAGAGTCGCGAATGTTAAGCGGATCGCCGAGATAGAAATGTCCGAAATGCGCGAGCTTGATGGCGAGAATGTCGCGGGGCTGTTCTAGCAATATCGATTCCCAATGGGCGGTAGCACCTCGCAGGTCGTCCCGCGCCCAGGCGTCGAGCGCATCCATGTGCGTGCGCTCCCTGGCCGTTGCGCTCTGCCCATGTTGGCGGGCCGCCGCTAAGGATTTCTGCGCGCGCGGGACCAAATTGCGGGATCCCATGAGTTGATAGAAATAGCCCATGAGAACGTTTGCCATGGGCATTTGCGGTTCGGCCGTGAGCAGGGCTTTGACGTGCTTACCGGTGTCGAGAGAAAAGCCCAGATAGGCGTTGACGGTCTCGTCGAATAATCCGGCGGTGGCCTGGCTGTCGCAGGACAGCGCCAGCCCAGCTTGGTTGAAGATCAAGGTCAGTCCTCCCGCTTCGCCGCCACGGCCTCGATTTCTAAGCGGACTTCGGGAAGCGCCAGCGCCTTCACGTAGACCAAGGTGCCCGCTTGGGTGCTACCCGCCGTGTACTTGCTACCGGCCTTGATTAGCGCGCCGATATCTTCGGGATGAGTCATGTAGACGTTGGTCTTCACTAAGTCTTCGACGCCCATGTCGGCGTCTGCAAGTGTTTGCATGATCTTGGCGTAAACGATATCCGCCTGTTCTTCGGCGCCCGCCGGGGTATGGCCCTGCTCATCCGTGGCGGTCTGGCCGCTAATGAACAGTACCCGGGAGCCCGGCGGGATCTCGACACTACGGCGCGTGTAGCCGCCGGTCGGGTTACGATGGGTGTTCGTTGTCACGGTAGACCTCCCCTGGCCGATGATGGTTCTAGTGTAACTCTGACGAGTATACTAACGATCCGAGGCGCGAGTTTTTTGTGGCCTGCCGAGAGAGCTGCGAAGGAGTACAGTCGTGGAGGCGAATTCGTCTAATCAAGACCAGGAACGACCCGCTTTGCTGCTGACGCCGATAAAGGCTACGCCGGAGACGCTGCGTGGTTATGGCTACTTGATCGGTGAGCCGGCCGGTATTCGCAAAGACAAGTTGGATTTCTACGGCGAGGATGTCGTGGTGACTCAGCCCGCGGCCTTTCGCGGCAACGATGACCTGTGCCTGAACCTCGTGTCGTTTTCGCCACGCGAGCAGGAAGTCCGCTGGATGGAGTACCACACGAAACATACGCAAACCTTCATCCCGCTATCCGGCAAGCCTTTCTACATGGTGCTCGGCAAGGCCACTCGCCTCAAGCCGGATGGCAGCGAGGACCCGACCCAGCCGGCGTTGCCGGATCTAGATACGGTCCAATGTTTCGAGTTCGATGGGTCCGCAGGCCTAGTCATGGAGGTCGGCACTTGGCACGAGGTGCCGTTCCCGACCGCTGGTGTGACCCACTTCGTGTGCATCTGTACCAATGAGACCAATGACGATTTGGAACGCAAGGGCGACGCGGGCGAATGTCTCGGTGGCGACCTCACCAAGCGCAATATCGTCAAGCATTTCGGGCATTCGATTCGGGTTGCGTCTAGCCACACCCAAGCAAGCCTATGAATCGAACAAGACCGCCGCGCGGTTTCGGTGTGGTTTGTGTCGATGTCATTCAGCTGACGGCGCTGCGGCGCCGATCTCCGAGATCAGCCGACCTTTACTTGCGCGGCCAGTTCGGCGGCGAA
>JAHEKG010000195.1:5530-6772 GCA_024638475.1 Rhodospirillales bacterium
AACTTCGCAGCGGGTGACCGACGACCTTTTCGGACGCGGCCACGGCGGCGGCATCGGCAGCACCGCCAACGCGCTGCTGTGCGACGAACATGGCTTTCAATGAATCCAATAGCCAAGGCGGTATGAAGGCCTTGACGGACTCGCCCCACTTATCCACGTCGTCACCGCCATAGACGACCGGGCGCCCTAAATGTTCGCTGTAGACGGCGGCGGCTTGTTCGCCGTTGATCGTATCCGGCCCGTGCAGGTCGTACTCGGCACCGGCATGGCCTTTTTCGGTCAGGGCCCTTACGGCCGCATCGGCGATGTCGCGGGCATCGATCCGATTCTGGCCAATGGAGCCGATCGGCATCGGGTAGACGCCGTAATCGAGCATGGCCTTGGCAACGGAGTTGTCCGTTTGATGAAAATAGTTCGGCCGAAGGATCGTGAAATCCATGCCGCTATCCTTGATCGCCTGCTCGATCGGTAATTTGGTCCGGGAATGCGGTACGGGCGGTTCCTGGTCGGGATTCTGCACAGACAGGAAGACGATGTGCTGGACCCCGGCCGTTTGGGCCGCGTTGACCGCATTGACCCCGCGCGCCGCCTCCGTCTCGCCGTTCGCGGTGATCAAGAACACGTGGTCCACGCCCGTGAGCGCGTTTTCTAAACCGTCGCCGCTCTCCAGGTCGCCGACCACCCCCTCGGCGCCAGCCGGTAACGCCGCGAGTTTGTCTTCCGATCGGCTTAGGCAGCGTACGGGCGCGCCTTTAGCCAGCAAGGCTTTTACCGTGGGTTGACCGACATTCCCGGTGGCTCCGATCACAAGAATGGTCATCTGTGGATTCCCTAAGCGCTTGCAACGACAAGCGGGCTCCATCCTATATTCCGCCGGCGATATTACAAGGGGAAGCCGCTGCGCGTGCCAGGCTTTGCCCGAGCAGTTGCCTCAGTGGGTAGGCGAACTTGGATAGAGAGGCGCTAAGGCGCGACTCGTTCGCGGGCGTCCGGCAGGTCTTCCGCCACACTCCTCGACGCCAGGTAGAAATGCAAGGCGGACCATAGGCTGCAGATGGTCGCGACGATGAGCAGGGACATTCCCAACGAGGCGGTGCCGACGAACTGCACTGAAAGATCACTCATCGCGCCCACCAGCTGAGGGCCAACGATCCCCGAGATCAAGTTGATGATGAGAATCATCAAGGCGGCAGCCACGGCACGCGTGCGTACTTCAGCGACGCCTTGGATTGTCGCGAACAG
>JAHEKG010000196.1 GCA_024638475.1 Rhodospirillales bacterium
CTCTTCGAGTATTCTAGTGCAAGTTGGTAGCGGGCACTCATAGACAATAAACATGGGGCCATCAGGTTTTCATCGCGGGTCGCACCCCGCCAGCTAGGTGGCCGGGAGGCACGCCATAACTATATGATAGATATAATATTATTGCTATTTGGGAAAGGGTCGTGCACCAATTGTTGATGATTGCATCGACAGGTCAACGTCATCTGCGTTCGGTGCAGAATGGGTGACGGCTAGCGATCCCGACGGACTCAGCAATCTAACGCCGGGTTCCAAAGAGTTCGTGGACTCCGCCGCGTACGACGACATGCGGAGTTTTCGCAAGCCTATCGTGACGACTCACGAGTACGTGTTCTTTCTGTTGCTGATTGCCGTGGTCTTTCATGTTGCCGGTGTCGTGTTTACAGAAGTGCGTGAGCGAAGCGGTTTGGTTTCGGCTATGTTCACCGGGCGCAAGATCTTCGATGCGCCGCCCAGCGACGAAGTCGAGGGAATCCAGGGTGATTGATGGGATCTAGAAATCGGCAGTTAGGCGTCCGATCGCGGTCAACTACCCTGAATTCCATCCATAATTTAACATAATATACATTATGCGCCATTTAGATGGCCTTACCCGGGGGGGAGGCGCTCCCCCCGTTATGCTTCGGTATCCTCCAGCTTGTCCTGGGTCCGCGTCTGGAAGTCGCTGGCGTCATGACGTTCGTGCAGTTGGCCTTCCGGCGGGCCCCAGGGTCGGTTGACCATCCGGCCACGCTCCACGGCCGGCCGAGTTTCTATTTCCTGAGCCCAGCGGTTTAAATGCGTGTAGGACGATGCGTCGAGGAATTCTGCCGCATCATACGCGCGGCCCAGCACAAGGTTGCCGTACCATGGCCAAATGGCGATGTCGGCGATGCTGTAGTCCTTACCGCACATGTACGTGTTATCGGCCAAGTGCCGGTCCAGGACATCCAGCTGGCGTTTCGCCTCCATCGCATACCGGTCGATGGCGTATTCGATCTTGATGGGTGCATACGAGTAGAAATGCCCGAAACCGCCGCCGAGATACGGGGCACTGCCCATTTGCCAGAACAACCACGATAGACACTCGGCCCTGAGCGCGGGAGCAGCCGGTACCAGCGCGCCGAATTTGTCCGCAAGATAGAGCAGGATGGCCCCGGATTCGAACACCCGCACGGGTTGCGCACCGCTCCGATCCATCAACGCGGGGATCTTCGAATTCGGATTAACCTCAACGAAACCGCTGCCGAACTGCTCGCCGTCGTTGATCTTGATGAGGTGGGCGTCGTATTCGGCGCCCTCGAACCCGAGCGCCAACAGTTCCTCCAGCATCACCGTTACCTTCACGCCGTTGGGCGTAGCCAAGGAATACAGCTGCAGCGGGTGGCGCCCGACCGGTAATTCCGCCTCATGGGTCGCGCCGGCCAGCGGGCGATTGATACTCGCCCAGGTTCCGCCGTATTTTTCCGGTTCCCACTGCCACACTGGCGGCGGTGTATAAGACGATTCTTCGTTCATGGCCTGCTGCCCTATTTCCTGAGGTCTGCGCCGGGGTAGCCAAATCCATCTGGGCCTACCCTAAAACGGCTGGTATTGTGCACGTCAACTAGCCCACACAGGTCAACCCATGGCTTTCACGGACACCGCTGCGAGTGTATCCCAAGCGCTCGAATTGCGTCAGATCGACAAGAACTACGGCGATCTGAGCGTGCTGCGGGGCTTGAACATGGTAGTCAACGAGGGAGAGATCTACGGTTTTCTCGGCCGCAATGGTGCCGGCAAGTCGACGGCACTGCGCATCATCATGGGCGTGAACCGGGCGGATAGCGGCAGTGTGCACCTGTTCGGTCAAGCCATTGCCCCCACCGATCCGGTGCCGCGCCAACAAATCGGTTACGTCGCCCAGGAGCAGCATTTTTACGATTGGATGACGGCGCCCAGAGTCGGCCGGTTCGTCGCAGGCTTTTATCCCCACTGGGACGCAGCCGAGTATCGCCACCTGTTGCATACCTTGGAGGTGCCCACTGACCGCAAGATTCAGGGGTTCTCCGGCGGCATGCACGCCAAATTGGCGCTCTGTCTGGCGCTTGCTTGCAAGCCGAGATTGTTACTCCTGGATGAACCGACCGCGGGAATGGATGCCGTCGCGCGACGGGAGTTTATCGATATCGTCCGCGACGAGGCGGTCCGGTCGCGGCGCACCACGTTGTTTTCCTCTCATCTAATCGATGAGGTCGAACTCGCGGCCGACAAAGTCGGCATTCTCGATGAGGGCAAGATGCGTTTCGAGGGATCGTTGACAACGCTGCAGCAGTCGGTCAAACGCTACGTTACCCTCGTCGATGCTCCGGAGGTAGAAACTCCCCTGCCCTTGAACGGCGCCCTCCTCCTCCGCGATCAGACCCGCGACGGTCAAAGGGAAGTTACGCTGCAGTATCCCGCCACCGATGTGCCGCCAGCGGTAGCTCACAACTTCGCTGGCTGGCGCGTCGAGCAGCCAACGCTCGAGGATATTTTTATCGCCATGGTCGGCAAGACGCCCGCACTATGATCGGAGCCATTCGAGCCATTGCGGCCAAGGACCTGCAGCAGCACAAGAGTACGTTCATAACTTTGGCGTGCTTTTCATGGATCGTGACGTGGCTGTTGTTTCGCATCACCGATGCCGGCGGGCGGGTCCTTAGTTATCTGAGCATCACCAGCGTGTTTGCGCTTTCCGCGTTGGTCGCCGTGGCCCTCGTCATCGGCCAGCGTTTGATTGCGCTTGAGTATTACGGGCAAACTCAACGTTTCATCGAGGCGCTGCCGATCCAGCGGGGTTTCGTCCAGGGGGTCAAGTATTGCGTTGGGTTTGCCATCCTGCTGCTGCTGTTGGGCAGCGTTTGGCTGCTTTGCCTCAACGCCGCCCAGCGTGTGGAGACCATCACAGCCACTTTCGTGGGATTGATGGCATTGCGGCTGGCCGCGTTCGTCTTCGCCGTTTGGAGCACCGTATTCGTGCTGTCCCTCATGGGGAGGCTGCGCATTCCCCTGATCGCGAGCGCGGCTTTGGCCGCCGCACTGATCAACAGTTTCACCGAGTTTGAACTCGGCCGTTTCGGCCCGTTGGCACTCATGGACCAACAACTGTTCGCTTTCGAACGTACCCGGCTCCCCGTCAATGATCTTATCCAGACGGGTATTATGGGCGGTGTCATGCTTGCCCTCGGCATGTGGCTGGCGAGCCGGCGCGACGGCTCCCTCGTGGAAACGCTGGCGACGCCCCTCGACACGCGGGCCAAGGGATTTTTGATTGCCCTTGCCGTGACGACCCTCGGTATCTTTACCTATTTCGGCCCCGAGCCGGAGCCCGCGCCGTTCGCGTTTAGCGACCGCTACGTCGTTTCTGACGGCGCGGTTGAAATCGCCTATCTCGACCCGCAGTTCGAAGCGGCGGCCAACGAGCTGTTGGGTTACCTGGCCGGGCGCACCCGCGAGATGCAATCCATCGTCCCTACCGACATTGATAGCTTCTCGATTAAGGTGTCACTGAGTCCCGTGGCCGATCCCACGGAGTACAGCACGGAGTATATGAGCCCCGCTAACGGCATTGTCGTCGGTGCCAACTTCGATCGCACAGCGGGCTGGGACGACCCCCTGTTCGGGGCCTACGTTGTCCACCAAGTGTTATCTGCCATATCGAATTCCCGGCTGCTATTGGAACCCCATCACTGGTTGCTCGATGGTTTCTCCCGCTGGTGGGCTGCCGGGGGAGAGCAATCGCCATCGAACCTGGATGCGCCGCTCGATGCGGTCATGCTCGAGGCGCTGCATGTCACCCGCGACCGGCCGATCGATGCCCGCATGTTGCGCCGCTGGGATAGTTCGGCTGAGGAAATGGGCGAGACGATGGCGATGAGTGTTGCCTACTCCGGCTGGCGCGTCCTTCAGGAACAGCGTGGCACGGCCGCGGCGCTCGAACTGGCCCGCCAGGAGTTTTCCCGTGTGTTCCACGGTGATGTGCGGGATTGGTGGGCCGAATGGCGGGATCCCCTGCCCCGGCGCTTTGCGCGCGCCACCGGTTGGGAGTGGCAGGAATTTCTCTCGACCTGGCAACGGCGCATGCAGGAGCTGCGCGCCTCTACGACTTATCTTGCCGCCCTGGAGTCGATCCCCGCGAGCGGCCTGTCCATCACCGCCGAAGTGAGCGAACAGGGCACCCGCTCGTTGTATTACACGCTGCAGCTCGATCGCCCGTTGCCGGCGAATAGCAAGTGTATTGCCTTACACGCCCCGCTGCGGAATTTCGACTACCCGGTCGGGCGCTCGGGTCTCAACGAGGCCCCCGTGTTTTGGCCGGTAGACGCCGCACGAGAACCGGTCTTAGCGGTGGACTACCGGCTTGTGGGGCAATACGGGCAGGGCACCCGTGTATTTGCGGCCTTCGAATGCCAATTCCCACAATTTCCCGCGCCGCTTCAACTGGGCGCGGTGCGGCTAACCATGCCATGAACGCGTTGCGCTCCCTTGCGGCGAAGGAATTCCATCACCTCTTGCCGTTGATTTTCGCCCTGCTGGCGCTGGACATTGTGAGCGTGCTCGAATGGTTCGTCGCCAATTCACCCGACGAGATTTCCTGGGCCGATGTTTCCCTGCTGCTGGATCCGGCGCTTGCGAAAGTGGCCGCCGGCTTGTACATCGCCATCGGAATTGTCACGGCCTACATGTTGTTTCCCCACGAGCGCGATCGCAATACGCTCCAATTCCTGTGGGGCCTGCCGGTCGCTCGCTGGCGCGTCTACGCGGTCAAGCTGGCCACGGGTTTCGCGGTCTTGAGCGGGCTGCTCGTGATTGGCCACCTGTTGCTGTGGTGGATGCATACGTTTAGCGTCAACAGCGTTTCCGCCACGCAGTTTTCTTGGGCTCTTTGGTCGCGGGAGTTAGCGGCCCTCATCGGGCTCACCGCCATCAGCCTGGGTTATGGCGCCCTGGTCGCGTGTTTCCGCATCATCGGCATACTCGGATTCATCGTCCTATTGGCGGCCGCCCAACTACTCGCATACATGGACAGCTCGTATGCCTACCTGGACATCGCCGAGCTCTTGACCCCGGAGTACCGGGGCACGGAGATATTGCTCGATAGCAAGGCTTGGTGGGTGCATTCCGGCATTGGCCTTGGCTGCGCGGTTGTTGCTGGCTTTGTTTGGACCCGCGACGCTCAACCCCCGGCCGATCGGAAAAAGATCAAACGTATCGGCGCTCGCATCGGCAATGGTGTATTGGTGGTGGTGACTTTGCTCATTATCGTCACCTACGGCACCACTCGGCTCGGCCCGGATTTAACGAACCCCGCACTGACCGGCGCCCCGGCAAATGCGCTAGAAACGATCACGACGCGATATTTCGAAATCTCCCACTACGCCGCCGACCGCGCTCAGGCTCAATTGTTGGCGAAGGAAGCCGATCTGCGTGCGGAACAAGTTCAACAGCTATTGGGCACCAGTGTCGCGGAGTCCATCTTGGCGGACCTCACGGACAGCAGCTCAGACCACCTAGGCATCGCCGGCTGGAAAAAACTCCGCATCGGACAACAGGCGCTCTACGATCCCGAGCAGCGTTCGCACGTATTCGTCCACGAGACTGCGCATGTGGTCGCTTCCGCCGCGAGCGATCGCCGTCTTCAAGACCATGCGGCTTACACGGGTTTTTTCAGCGAGGGGTTAGCGGAATGGGTGTCCTACGAAATTCTCGGTCTGGAAACCCAAAGGCACGCGTTGCGGCTCCTGGCGGCTTTGGCCTGGCAGCGATTCGACCTGCGCTTCGGCGACTTTCTCTACGCGGCAGAGTTTCGGGCGCGCTTCGATGACAACCTGGTCTATGCGCTGGGCGAAAGCTGGGTCAGCACCCTGGCGGAAGTCTGCGGCGATGCGAGCCCCGGCAACGCGCTGCGGGCAATGGCGCGGCCCGACGCACCGCAACGGCTCCAGGGCAACGGCTTCTGGCGCGAAACCCTGCAGGCCGCCGGCTGCGATCTGACCGCGGTAAACGGCCGCTTTGCGTTGCTGCTCGACGGGTATCGTAGCCAGATTGCAGATGTACCGGTGTTAACCGGCACTATCGAGACTCAAGATGAACGGCTAAGGGCGTCCTTGACGCTCGAGGGAACCGCTGTCGACAATCGATCCTATCGAGTTGTCGTGCGGCTGCGTGACAATCCCGGCGTGGCTGCTGCCGCGACCTTTAGCGAATCCGCGCAACTCGAACCGGGTCAGACGATTAGCTTGGAATTACCCGCGGGGATGATCTCCGGTCAACGCTTCCAGTATCAATTAGGGCTCGAATTTGTGCCGGGTGAGCGTCCATTTTTCGGTCCATGGATCGAAGCGGGCTAAAGGGCGGGTATAATCGGCGTCCCTTCCCCGCCGATTGGATGATTGCCATGCCGAATGCTGCACTACGACTCGATTTACCGCGGCGCCGAAATCTTCTGGTGCTGCTGGTCGTGCCGGCTTTGATGCTCGCTAATGGCGCAGCCGGTGCCGGGTGGTTTGACAAGCTGAAAGAGGCGATTGCAGGCGGTGATGGAGACACACCCCAACAATCACTCAGCAGCGACGAAATCGGCGGCGGCCTGAAGGAAGCCCTCCGCGTGGGTACGGAGTCGGTCGTGAGCAACCTCGGCCGCACGGACGGCTTCAATCTCGATGAACAGATTCGCATTCCGTTGCCCGGTCAGCTGGCCAACGTCAAGGGCGTGCTC
>JAHEKG010000197.1 GCA_024638475.1 Rhodospirillales bacterium
TCGCCAACGTGGGGGCGCCGGGAGCAACCCCCGGATGGGGAATGGCGTTCTTGACGGGGTTGAGCATGCCGGGCCCCTACGACGTGCCGAACGTCGATATCCTTGCCAAAATCGCCGTCACCAACAAGCCACCATGGAGCGCTTGCCGTGGCTACGGCAAAGAGGTCACCGCGTTGGCGCTCGAACTGGGCATCGACAGGGCCGCACGGCAGCTCGGCATGGACCCGGTGGAGCTGCGCTTTAAGAATTTCATTCCAGCCGACGCGTTCCCGAAAAGAAGCCCAACGGGCCTGATCTACGATTCGGGCGACTATCGAGGCGCCGTGGAGAAGACGCTCGAGTTGATCGACTACCACGGGCTGCGCAGCCAACAGACCAAACTGCGTGATGCCGGGACCTATCTTGGCGTCGGGATCGCCTATGAAGTGACGCCGGAGGGCGGCGCCCTGCCGGGCACGATGGTTGCCGGCTACGATTCTTCCACGGTAAAGGTGGACCCGAGCGGATTCGTGACCGTGCTTACCGGCGTGACGGACCCGGGTGGCGGCAATCGTACCGGCATCGGTCAGATCGTCGCCGATGCCTTAGGGGTCGAATTTGAGCATGTCCGGGTTGTCCAGGGAGACACGCAAACCTGTCCCTATGGCTTCGGCAACTACAGCGGCCGCAGCACGATCGTGGGCGGCGGTTCAGCGTCGCTCGCGGCGGAAGACGTCAAGGCACAAATCGTGAAAGTCGCGGCGGCATTGATGGAGGTTCCCGAAGACAGTATCGAAATTTCCCGCGGCAGCGTGACCAGCTCAGCCAATCCAGACTCCCGGCTGACTTTCGCCGAAGTATGTTACGCCGCCTACACGCGTAGCTATGACGTCGCCGCGTGCATAGAACCGCCGCTGGAGGCTACGCGCACATTCAAACCCGGTCTGATTAGTCATATGCCGGACGAGAACGGCAAGATCAACCCCTACCCGAGTTACTCGAACGCGGCATACGCCGCCGTTTGCGAAGTCGACATCGACACGGGCAAAGTCACACTCACCAAGTTTGCCGTGGCCCACGATTGCGGCAAGGCAATCAATCCGGTGCTGGTCGAAGGTCAGGCCTGCGGCGCCATCGCGTTTGGCGTCGGCGGAATGCTGGGTGAGGAAATCGTCTTCGACGACAGCGGTAGGCAAATGACAACGGATTTCGTCGACTACACCATGCCGCGTGCGGCCGATTTGCCCGACATCCAATCCGCGCATCACAACAGCCCGAACCCGGTGACCTTCATGGGTCTGAAGGGTGCTGGCGAGGCGGGAGTCGGCGGCTCGGCCGCCGCTTTGGTCAACGCCGTCAACGATGCACTGCAGCCTTTGGGCGTAGAGATCACCGATTTACCGGTGAGCGCGCCAAAGGTCTGGGCGGCAATACAACGCGCAGTGGAGACGCAGTCGTGAGTCTTCGGTTGCAATACGCCCGCCCACGGGATCTCGATCAAACGATCGGCCTGCTGGACGGCTTAAGTGCCGGTGCGATGGTTATCGCCGGCGGCCAAGAGCTCATGCCGCATCTCAACTATGGCCGCATCAGTCCCAGCGTCTTCGTCGATATCGGCAACCTAAAGGAATTGCAGGGCATTAGCGCGACCGACGAGGGCATCTCTATCGGGGCCTTGACGGTGCATCGCGATCTTCAAACCAATGCCTTGATCAACGAATCCTTGCCGCTGCTCGCCTATGCGGCGGCTCAGATCGGGGGCGGCCGGCAGGTTCACAACCGTGGCACCATCGGTGGCAACATCGTTGCGGTACATCCGCTGTACGACATCATTCCCGCATTACTCGTGCTCGAAGCGCAGATAGAAATTGTGAGTGCCGCCGGTTCACGCGTTTCAAACCTAGGCGATTTACTGACGGACACGAGTCATCAACTCGGCACCCATGCGCTGCTGACCCGGATCGTCGTCCCGCATCCACCGCAGCCCCATGGATGGGCGTATGAAAAACTAAAAATTTCCGACGGATGTTATGCGTCAGCCAATGCGGCAGCGATGGTAACGCTCCGGCCTGACGGCAAGTTAGGAGCTGTCCGGCTCACCATTGGCGCCGTCACCGAGCAGACCATCGACCTGACGCCTGCCCTATCGGACCTAGTGGCCGAAGATCCAGACGCCGACCTGAATGACACGATTGCCGAGGTCTGCAAAGCCTCGATTCCGGAGCCGTTATCCGATCAGCAGGGTCACGGCGAGTACCGCCGAGCCATGGCAAGTGTGGTCGCCCGGCGAGCCGTCGCTGCAGCCGTGGAGTCAGCGCGTGGATAACCGAGGATGAGGACTATACGTGGCTACTGACATTCAAGAGTTGCTGGAGGATTCTGTACTGGTTCAGTGCAGGGTTAATGGCGCCCACGTGGAGGAAGAAATCCACCCGGCAACCTCGCTGCTCGATTTCTTGCGTGAACAACTCCGCCTGACCGGCACCCACATGGGATGCATGACCGGTCACTGCGGTGCCTGTACGGTGATGATCGATGGTCAGATCACGAAATCGTGTATCACACTGGCGGCTAGCGTGCAGCGCAAGAAGATCACTACCGTTGAGGGGCTGAGGAACGAAGACGATTCTCTTCATCCTGTTCAGCAGGCTTTCTGTGAGGAGTCGGGGTTCCAATGTGGCTACTGCAGTCCCGGCATGCTGTTGTCGACACTAGAATTGCTACGGGAGAACCCCAACCCAAGCGACGCGGAAATCCGCAAGGCGCTGAGCGGCAATCTATGCCGTTGCACCGGTTACCAAAGTATCGTGCGCGCGGTCCGCGTGGCGTCGAAACTATACAGCGTTGATAAGGACAGCGTTTCATGAGCGTTCGACACAGCAACGTCACCCTCCAATGTAGGCTTTAAAGGTCGAGCGCCATGGCTGAGAAATTCGACAGACGCAAGGTACTCGGCGGACTTGGTGCCGGCGCAACATTTGCCGCGCTGCCGGCAGCGTCTTCCAATGCCGCCGCGCGGATCCCGATAGACTTCTCGAATGACGTGGACAACGTGAAGGCCTATGCCAAGCTTGCGGGCAGGGTCGACGACGGCATGGTCCACTATTGGTATACGGGCACAATTTACGGCGTCACAAAAGAGGCCACCAAGGCCATGCTGGGATGGACAGGCCTTTTAAAAATGGTTTGGCGCAATCTTGGCAACGGTAGCTTTCATTACAGAAATTACGATCTCGCTTACTTTACGCTACCGGGCAGCGACGAAAGAATAGAAGAGTTCGAAAACCCATTCACCGGTAAGATTAATCGCCCCATTGACGTTACCGGCGGACCATTCGACGTCGTCATCTCACCCAAGCAGTACGAGCACGTCCGAGCAGGCGACGATATTTGGTTCGCCGAAGCCAAGCATTTCAGATTCAAGAACAAGCTTGACCCGGCTGAGTGGCCGAACGCATCGACCGGAGAGATGCTGAACATGCTTTACCTCGATGGTTTTCAGGGAAAAGTATCCGACCTGGAAAACGATGAAATCGTCAGCGCGCCTTCACAACTTAGCGTCAACCACGTAAATCCTTGGTATCCATTCTTTCTAATGGGCAAGTGGCAAGGCGTGAACTATTGGCATGGAATGGGTAAGAAAGTCTTCGCGGAATCCGATATCACCCCCGCCGTACTAGCCCATGCGAATAACAAGAGTCCTGGATTCCTCGAATCCACGGCACCGTGGGTGCAGCGCACCGACAGCTACCTGGACTACAAGATGCAGCGGCAGCCCGTCACTGACTGACCGAGCAATAGTGGGCGCGAGTTGGCCTGCACCTGCGAGTAATTATGAAAGCCGAGAAAAAGAAAAAACCAGCTCCACGGCGCCGCCTGCGCGCGGTAAATCGCGAGCAGCAAATAGTCGATGAAGCCGTGCATTTCTTTGCCGAGAAAGGCTTTTCCGGACAGACTCGGGAACTGGCGTCACGCCTCGGCATTACCCAACCATTACTGTATAGGTATTTCCCAACCAAGCGCGATTTGATAGAACGCGTGTTCGACGAAGTTTACTTGAACCGGATAAACCCCGATTGGTTGGCGCTCATCACCGATCGCTCCAAATCGCTGCAAGACCGGCTATGCGAATTTTACGGCGCTTATGCGGAAGCAACCTACCGCTATGAGTGGATTCGAATTTACATGTTTTCTGCGCTCATGGGCGAAGAACTCAACCGCCGCTACACAAAACTAATAGAACAGGAAATACTCACGCCCATTTGCGCGGAACTACGAGATTACTGCGGCCTACCGGCAGTTGATGAAAAACCGATCAGTCAGCTGGAGCTCGACGAAGTCTGGGTGATGCATGGCGGCTTGTTCTACTATGCAATTCGCAAGCATGTCTATCACAGCCGTGTGGACAACGATTTCCCTGCCGTCGTCTCGCGGGCGGTGGCCGTGATGCTAGAGGGAACCAAAGCCGTTACCGGCGATTAGACGGGACAATCGGTTTCGAGGTAGGTTATGGTCGAGTGTCTACTCCTTGAGGGTCCGGACCCATGACCGCCGCAAAACAAACGCTCATTGATCGAATCGAATCCTACTATGCGGCCGTAGATGATCTGGATCCTGGCCCCATCGTCGGCCACTTTACCGCCAACGCGACGATGGTGATTGCAACCGGCGATGTCCGCCACGTTGGTCGTGAAGCCATTCGCGGAACTTACGAGCGGCGAAAAAAAAGCGTAGACCAATCCTTTCACGGTGACTTCACTCATGTCGTTGATGCCGAGAACAGTCGGGCTGCAACTCGTCTGGCCGTACGGCGTAGCTCTAAGAGAGGCGAGTCTACAGAAATGGACTGTATTGCCCTGTTTACTTTTGACGGAGAGTTGATTGAACATATCGTTATTTGGATGAGTGGCGAAAACTCCCTCAAATGATCCCCTCCAATCAGCGATCAAAATGAGTCGGATTTACCACTCCGCGGCAGAACTCGCCGATGCGCTGATTGCTTCGCTCCATAAGAAAATAGTACTCGGTTTGCCAATTGGTATTGGCAAAGCGGTACACGTAGTCGATGCCCTCTTCGAGCGCGCCGCGGACGACCCGTCCATTTCCTTGACTATCTTTACTGGCCTTACGCTTTCCCCGCCCGGTATCGGCAAGGGACTACAGGCCCGCTTAGTTGGGCCAATCGTGGACCGGCTTTACGCTGACTGGCCCACCCCCGGCTATGTCGACGCTGTTGCCAAAAACCGGCTACCGCAGAATATTCAGGTTAGGGAGTTCTATTTGCGGCCGGGTGCCTACTTGCGCAATGAGCTAGCACAACAGAACTACGTAAGCATCAATTACAGCCAAGTCGTGGACGAGCTGATCGAACTTGGCGTCAACGTTATCACGCAGCTGGTCGCTTCGACGGCCGAGGCCCCCGGCCGATATAGCCTCAGTTGTAATCCGGAAATTACTCTAGATATGTTGCCCTACCTAGCGGAGCGACGCCGCCAGGGCCAGCCGGTCGCTATGGTTGGCCAGGTCAATGCGAACTTGCCATATATGTTCGGCGAGGCAGAACTCGGTGCCGAGGACTTCGATTTCGTCCTGGACGGCGAGGAGGTCCAGTTTCCGCTTTTCGGCTTGCCGAACCGGCGGGTGACGCCCGCAGACTATGCAACCGGCATGCACGTCGCGAGCCTGATCCGCGACGGCGGAACTTTACAGCTGGGCATCGGCTCGCTCAGCGAGGCCGTTGCTCACTGCCTGCGCATTCGCCAAGAATCACCGGAAATTTTTCGCGAAGTGCTGGCGCAGTTGCCGCGTGGGTCGGGTTCGCAACGGCGTGCCGGGCTGCCGTTAGAGACACAACCGCTTAAGAGGGGCTTGTACGCATCCACGGAGTTGCTAAGTGACGCTTTGCTTGCATTGTTCATGCACGGCCTCATCGCGCGTTCGGCCGACAGCGAAGACGAAACATTGATTCACGCCGGCTTCTTCATTGGCTCGAATGCGTTCTATGAAACGCTCAAGCAGCTGCCATCGGAACGCAGACGATTGATCAATATGACCCGCATCTCGTTCGTGAACACGCTGTTCGGCGACGAACAACGCAAGCGGCGCCAGCGGCAAAACGCACGATTCGTAAACGAGACAATGATGGCGACGCTATTGGGCGCCGCAATCTCCGATTCACTAACGGATGGCCGCGTCGTTAGTGGCGTCGGCGGCCAATTCGATTTTGTCTCGATGGCCCATTCGCTAGCTGGTGCCAAGTCGATATTGATGTTGCGGGCGACTCGCACCAGCCAAGGCATTACGCAATCGAATATTCGCTGGGCTTACGAACATTCCACCGTGCCGCGCCACCACCGCGATATCTACGTCTCGGAATATGGTATTGCGGCGACACAAGGCAAGACCGACGGTCAAGTGATTGATGCTATGTTGCAGATCGCAGACTCCGCCTTTCAGCCGAGCTTGATTGAAGCGGCCAAAAAGGCGCGCAAACTACCAGCGAACTACAGCCTCCCGACGGATGCGGGAAATAATTCAGCGCAAGTTATCCAGAGCATTTTTCGAAGCAGTGCGCTGAGAACCTATTTTCCGGAGTATCCTTTGGGAACCGACCTAACCGCAACGGAGCAGGAGCTGGTGCGGGCATTGGAGTGGCTGAAGGCCAAAACGGCGACCAGAGCATCCAGGTTTCGAACCCTCTTTGAAGCGACGTTCGATACCGGCTCGGCGAT
>JAHEKG010000198.1 GCA_024638475.1 Rhodospirillales bacterium
AAGACGCTTGCTGGCGCAAACGCCGTCATCAGAGGCACCGGCATGACAAATGCCGCGATGACGGCAAGCACGACACCCATCAAGGCTTCACCCGTAATAAGACCAGACGCCAGCAGTAAACCGATACCCGCCTGCGCGTTGCGCTGCGCTTCCGGCAGTGCCGCCTGCTTCCGCGCCACCAAGTGAGCCAAGACTCCGCCGATGAAAATCGGCACGGACAAACCGAGTGGCAGGTAAACACCTACGGCGACGGCGAGCACCGGAAACCGAAAATCGGAACCCCGAGCCTTTTGAATTTCATCTACCACGATCAAGGCCACCGCCAAAGCGAAGCCCATGAAGATAAAATTCCACTCGATACCGTCACCGAAAATTCCCTGCGCCAGGGCCTGCATCAACCCCGCTTGCGGCGCCGCCAGGGGTATCGCGTCCGGGTTGAGTGGACTGGGGCGACCGATCCCCTTGCCGGCATCCAACACTTCCAGCACGAGGGGGATAACGACGGCCGCGGAAATGACACCCACGACCTGGAATAACTGCTGGCGCCACGGCGTAGAACCCAAGGTATGGCCGCACTTTAGGTCCTGCATGTTGTCGCCGGCGATGGCGGCTGCCGAACAAATCAAGCCGGCAAGATAGATCACAGCGATAGGCCCGAGCGTCGCGGCAGGCCCCGTGTTGCCCATCAGACTCAACAGAATTAATGCAGACACAACTACCGTGGCAATAGTCACGCCGGAGATGGGATTGTTGGAACTCCCCACCAACCCCGCCATGTAGCCCGCCACCGAAGAAAAAATGAACCCGAACACCAACATCAACACGGTCATGACGCCCGCTATCAGGGTGCGTTCGGGATAGTCGCCCAAGGCAACGTAGAAAATGAAAAACAAAGGCAATACCGAGATCGCGACGACGATGCCGACGTAGTTGATCGGCGTATCGAATTCGGTGCGCAGCACGGCCTGGCCAGCGGCGCTCCTGCTGGCGCGATAGGCCCGCAGGCTGGCCCGGATGCCTTCCAGCAGTGGTTTAGCTAGACTAATCAATGACCACACACCGCCGATCATCATCGCGCCGACGCCGATGCGGCGGCAATTCTGCCAAGACGCGCCCGCCAAGTTATTCCAGTCCTGGGCGGTCAGCTCGTCCCACGGGATTTGCGGGTCTAGGCCAACGGCGCTCAATAGGGCCTCGTGATTGAACAGCCAATTGACGGGCACCCCGATGAGGGTGCCGATGACGCCGCCCAAGAAAACCAATACCGCAATGTTCAAGCCGACGATATAGCCCACGCCGATGAGTGCAGGGCTCAACGTCACGTTAGCGGTTGCGAGGTAACTGCCCCCCAAGAAGCTCCGCGTTGCCGCCACGCCGCCCGCCAGCACGCCGGCGCCGGTTTCGAGCAATTTAATGGCGGCGCCGGTAACGGCCGCCGTCAGCAAGTATTTGAACCCTTGGCCGGCCGCTGCGGAAACCGCTTTGCCCCGATCCGTTTCGACCCCGCCGGTCTTCAGCACCTCTGCGGTTGCGACCCCTTCGGGGAAGGCCAATTTGGCCTCGACGATCAATGCGCGCCGCAAAGGCACGGTAAAGGCCACACCTAAAATGCCTCCCACTACCGAAATGGCGATCATGGGCCCATATTCGTAACCACCCCAGGCGCCCATCATGACGAGTGCGGGTATCGTAAAGATCGTTCCCGCGACCAATGACTCGCCCGCGGACGCCGAGGTCTGCACCATGTTGTTTTCGAGGATGTTGGAGCGCGGGAACAACCGTAATACGCCCATCGACACTGCGGCCGCGGGAATCGAGGCCGATACGGTGAGGCCCACCAACAAGCCAATGTAGGCGTTGGCTGCCGCCAACAACATCGATAGCACCGCACCAAGGAGCAGCGCCTTCAATGTAATTTCCGTCAGGGTAACCTCGGCGGGCACCAATGGCGGCGCAAGCTCAGAGACTTGTTTCATGGTCGCGTCCTTATTGTTATTTTTTCAGCGTCACCAGCCGCAGGTTTGATCCTGAGTACGTTCTTCTAGCCATGCGATTAGCGGCGCAAAGTATTCGATGATGGCGCTGCCATCCATCTCGCGGGTGCCGGTGAGTTTTTCCAGCGTATCCGGCCACGGCTCGCTTGCGCCCGCCTGTAGCATGGCCCAGAAAGGCTCGCCGGCCTGCTTGCTGCCGAAGACCGAACACTCGTGCAACGGCCCGTCGAAACCGGCAGCATCGCAGAGGGCTTGCTGGAATTGGAATTGCAGGATGAAAGACAGGAAATAACGCGTGTAAGGGACATTTCCGGGGATGTGATATTTGGCGCCAGGATCGAAGTTGGCTTCGCTACGCTTTACGGGCGGCGCAATACCTTGGTATTGGGTCCGCAGCGCCCACCAGCCCGCGTTATACCGGTCCGGAGGAATTTCACCGGCAAACACGTCCCAACGCCACTCATCGATGAGTTTGCCAAACGGCAGAAAGGCAATTTTGTCCAGGGCCATTTTCATCTGCGTATTGATCGTGGCTTTGTCGCTATCTTCCAAGCTATCGACTAGCCCGATGCTTTGCAGATACGTAGGGGTCATCGACAAGGTAATCGCGTCGCCGATAGCTTCGTGAAAGCCATCGTGGGCACCGCTTTGATACAGCGGCGGTTTATCTTGATACGCTAGATAGTAATAAATGTGGCCGAGCTCGTGGTAGATGGTAGTGAGGTGCTCCTGAATGGGCTCTATACACATCTTGATGCGCACATCGTTCGGGTCGAGTACTTGCCAGGCGCTGGCATGACAGATGACTTCCCTGTCCGCGGGTTTGCGTAACATGGAACGCGCCCAAAACGTGTCCGGCAATTGTGGCAGACCAAGGGAGGTAAAAAAACTCTCCGCGTTGCGAGTCATGCTCTCGGCGGTGTAATTCTGTTCCTGTAATGCGGCGTCGACATCCAGGTCGGCAACCCCGGGGTAGGGCTCCACCACGTCATAGATCTCACCCCACTGTTGCGCCCACATGTTACCCAGCAGGTGTGCCGGGATTGGCCCATCGCGGGGCACTTTGTCTTCGCCGTATGTATCTGCCAAGCGATCGCGCACATAACAGTGGAGTTGCTCGTAGAGCGGCGAAACCTGATCCCATAACGCCTTCGCCTCGGCGCGAAACTGATCGGCACTCATGTCGTAGCCCGAACGCCACATTTCGCCTAGATCGCCAAAGCCGAGTTCCCGAGCGCCCTCGTTGGCCAGTTCGACAAACTGCTCATAATCCGCGCGCATCTGTGGGGAGATCGTCCGCCAACCGGTCCAAGCCTCGAGCAATTCGTCATAATCACGAGACTCGGCCATGATCGGCTCGAGTACGTCCAGGCCGGCGCATTCACCGCGGTCGTTGCAATACTTGCCGGCACCGTAGACCCCCGGCATACGCACGGAAATTTCCGCCAAACGCTTGCGCTTTGCCGCATCGTTGGGCGCCGGCTTGGAAGTGCCCAGCTTCAACAACATCAGGTCGCGCCGCGTCCTGGCATCGAGCTGTTGGCCCTCGTACGCCTTCGCCCGAGCTACGGACTCGCTGTGGAATTTGAGATAGTCCTCCGACGCGCGGGCAGCCAGGACCCCCGTATCTTCGGTGATATAGGTAGACCGAACCCAAGCCGCGGCGCCGCTTTGCTTACCCAGCGCGGCAAGCTCCGCGTTGACCTCGGCCACGAAGGCCTCCGGATCCGGCTCGGATGGCGCTGCCGGATCCGGTGCTGGCGCACAGCCGACAACGGCGAAAAATAATCCTGCAAGGGCCACACGTCCCCAAGTCGTTTCAGTCACGGTGAAAATCCTTGTGCCGCCCGGGGGCGACTGAATCTATGTTGGGTGAATTTTAGGCAATCAGTGCCGGCAGGGCTACCTGGATACGTTGCTGCAGCGCGATAAACCGCTAATGGATGCCGCGCATACCCCGACGTAACCACGGAGAGATCAATAGCATGAACACGCCTGCGGCGAGACCCAGCCACATGAGGAACTCGAACAACTCCGTGTAGGTGGCCAGCGCAGCACCGATATCGCCCACCTCGCCGCCATCCGTGCTCAGCGCGGCCATCTTGCCAATGCGCGTGGCGACGGTCTCCGACAAGGCCGTGGCCAAAAACCAGGTGCCCATGCTGACGCCCACGACTTGCGAGATCGACAATTTGGTGACCGCCGACAACCCCACGGGCGAGAGGCATAACTCGCCGGTCGTGTGCAGCAAGTAGGCCAACACCAACCAAATCGCGGCCACCTGCCCCGCGCTGTCGGGATGCTGCGCACCCCACACCAACGCGCCGAACCCGAGCCCGGCCTGGATGATGCCCAGGCCGAATTTGACCGGGGTGCTCGGTTCCAGCCCGCGGCGGCCCAGAAACGTCCACAGCAAGGCGAACGGAATCGCCAGCAGCATGATAAAGCCGGCATTGAGCGAACCGAATTGGCTGGCGGTGAATTCGATACCACCCATTTCGCGATCAACGACTCGATCTGCGTAAAGCGTCATTGATCCTGCCGATTGTTCGAACAGCGCCCAAAAGACAATCGTCGAAACGATAAGAATCATGAGCACGACCGTGCGCGCGTACTCATCGCTGTTGTGATACTTGAAGCCATAGCCCACGAACAGGACCAACAGTGCGATGGCGGCATAGACAATGTACTCGGCAACCGCCGCCGGCTCGCCAACCAAACCGCTTTGCAGCACCACGCCCACCAAACCTAGCAGAATAGCCGCAGCTGCCAATATTTTTGCGACGCCGTCTCCCGCGCTTCGCCCGTGGAACATCGAATACAGGATGATGCCGACGATGGAACAAATCAGCATGACGTTTTGCGCCAGGTGTACGACGGGCTCACGCTGCACCAACAGCCATACGCACCCGAGGGCCAGAAGGGTGGCAGCATAGATCAGGGCCTCACGATCGAGCGGCCCGACTACTTTTTCCTTGAGCAGCTTGGGGTTGGCGGGCTCGGCGTGGCCTTCCAGGTATTTTTGACCCCAGAGGAAGGTAATCAACCCTAGCACCATGCCGATCCCGGCCGCACCGAACCCGTACTTCCAGCCGTACAGTTCGCCCAACGCGCCACAGACCAGGGTCGCGAAGAAAGAGCCGATATTGATGCCCATGTAGAAGATGGTGAAGCCCGCGTCGCGGCGGGGATCGTCTCTCCCGTATAGTTTCCCGACAATGGTCGAGATGTTTGGCTTTAAGTACCCGACGCCGACAACAATCAACGCGATGGCAAGATAGAATACGTTGAGTGCCCCGGTATCGCGCATCACAATGTCTTCGGCGAGAAGGGTTCCCGCAGCGAGCACGCGGCCATCCGCCAATCGAAGCTCGCTAGTCAACACGCTGCCGGCCGCGTAGTTGATGGCCTGATGCCCTTCCACCGCCATTAGCAAATGGCCGAGGGATAGCAGAATGCCGCCGAATACGACGGCCTTGCGCATGCCCAAGTAACGATCAGCCAGCAATCCGCCGATGACGGGTAACGCGTAAACCAACCCGGCGTAGGCACCCAACACGTCCAATCCCATACTGTCGCTGAACAGGTGATACTTGGTCAGGTACAGCAGCAGCAGATATTTCATTCCGTAGAACGAAAACCGCTCCCAAAGCTCGGTCAGGAAACAAATCGCCAACCCGCGCGGGTGACCGAATAGTTCGCGATGGCTAATCGCCGCGGCGGCGGGGTTGTTAGTCAGTTCGGTCATTGGCCACCTAGCAGTTAGTCACTGGTTGGATGGTTTCTCGTCAAGGCTTAGCGTCCGTTGCAGTGCTATCGTCTTCGTCGCGGCGCAACCAGGGTTCTTTCACGATCACCCCGGAAAGCAACAACCCCACCTCATACAGCAGATAGACGGGAACTGCCAACAGAGTCTGGGAAATGGCGTCCGGGGGCGTCAACAGCATGCCGCCCACGAAGGCACCGAGGAAGACATAAGCGCGGGCCTTGCCGAGAGTCGCACGGCTCACCAGGCCCGTGGCAACCAACAACACGGTGGCGATAGGTACTTCGAACGCAATTCCGAACGCCAAGAACATGGCTAAAACGAAATCCAAGTACTGGCTGATGTCGGTCATCCAAATAACGCCCTCGGGCGTCGCACCGGCAAAGAAACCGAACATCAACGGGAATACAACAAAGTAGGCGAAGGCCATACCTGCATAAAACAATACGACGCTAGAGACCAACAACGGAATGGCGAACTTCTGCTCTTTGCGATATAAACCCGGCGCGACGAATGCCCAGGCTTGATAAAGCACAACCGGTATCGCGATGAACAAAGCAACGAATAGGGTGAGCTTGAATGGGGTCAAAAACGGTGAAGTGACGCTCGTCGCAATCATCGACGCCTCCGCTGGCAGGTGTTTCTGCAGGGGTACCGATAACGCGGCATAGATCTTTTTCGCGAACGGCGCCAAACAGATGAACACGACCAGGACAGCCATACTCGCCTTCATGATACGGCTGCGCAACTCGACTAGATGCGAGATCAGCGTGCCCTCCGCGAGCTGCTCTTCTTCCTCTTCCTCGGGCTGGTCGTTGTGCTTGAAGTCGTCGCTATCGTCGACGCTGCTGTCGTCAGTCTTTGCC
>JAHEKG010000199.1 GCA_024638475.1 Rhodospirillales bacterium
GCCGGAAGGTTTACCCACAGTTGGAAACCGCGCATCCGGCCCTCCTTCTGCTGGGGCATCTCCGAGTGAATGACGCCGCGCCCAGCCGACATCCATTGCACGGCTCCCTCGGTGAGCTCGCCGACGTTGCCCAAGTGATCCTCGTGGCGCATATGTCCGTCTAGCATGTAAGTCACCGTCTCGAAACCACGGTGCGGGTGATCGGGGAAACCGGCGATGTAGTCGTCTGGGTTTTCGGTTCCGAATTCATCGAGCAACAGAAACGGATCGAGCCGTGCGTCGGGTCCGGAACCGAGACTGCGCCTTAGCTTTACTCCGGCACCATCCGATGTTGCCACACTGGGAATAACTCGAGTCAGTACCCGCTCATCCACGGAATCTTCCATACTGCATCACCTCGCCAGTGCTAAAGTAGGCCTGAAAATATCCTAAAGCCTTTTCCTTGAAACACTCCGCATTATCCAGCAAAAATTATCGAACATTCCTCTACGGCAACATCATGTCGTTGATGGGGGTGTGGATACAACGCCTAGCGATCGGTTGGCAAGCCTGGGAACTGAGCGAGTCGGCGGTCATCGTCGGCCTGGTCGCGGCGCTGCATCTGCTGCCGGCAATCGTTTTCACCCCATTCTTCGGCGTCCTGGCCGATCGGGTCGACTCGCGCCGCGCCGCCATCGTAACCCACATCATCATGATCCTGATCGCTCTAACGTTGGCGATCGTTACCCTGACTGGCCGCGTCTCTACGGCATGGCTACTGCTGCTGTCCCTGCTCTATGGCATCACCAATAGCGCCTATTCACCCATTCGGCTCACGTTGATCGTCGATCTGGTTGAAAAACATCAGTATCCGAGCGCCGTGGCAATCACCTCAATGACATTCAATCTATCGCGGTTTGCCGGACCCGCATTGGCGGGTGGAATCGTGGCTATCTACGGCCTTGGGGTGGCCTACCTGGTCAACGCGGCGACCTATTTGCCGCTTATCGTGTCGTTCCTGCTCATAAAAATCGAAGGGCAGCACGGCGACACATCGGGGCCCAGCGGCTATCTGGACCAGCTGCTTGAGGGAATACGTTATACCCGCGACCATGGCTTAATCCGCAAGATCATTCTGATCGCGAGTATCAGTAGCGCCTTCGGTCGCGGTGTTCTCGAGTTGTTACCGGCGTTTTCTGCGCTGGTTTTTGACGGCGGCAGCGACGTGCTCGCAACATTGATGGCCGCCGCTGGGATCGGCGCACTAGCCGCTAGTCTGTTTTTCTCGATCCATTCGACGACGGCCCATTTGTACAAGGTCGTGCTGATAGGAGCGGTTGGTGTCGGGGTATCGATTGGTCTGTTCGCTGCCGTTGAGTCTTTGCTGGGTGGGTTCATCGCCATTGCGGCTCTGGGTGTTTGCGCCAGCCTCGTGTCGATCGGCTCTCAGATCCAAGTCCAGTTGAGTGTCGAGAACCGACTACGTGCGCGCGTGATGAGTCTTTGGAGTCTCATCGTTTTCGGCGGGCCCGCCGTGGGTAGCATTGTCGGAGGCCTCTTCGTTCGAGAATTCGGCGCTGTGACGACGCTGGTCATTTTTGCCTCCGGCTGCGTTATTCTCAACCTACTGCTCGCCCGCCGGCCGAGTATCCGTCCGGCGTCGAGCGTTCACAAAGAAGGCTGACGATGCAGCCTGATAGATCGCAAACACGCCGCATGGCTCGGAGATCAACGGTCATACGATGAGCGCCAATTCGGCAATCCCGCCGCGTGACGAATGCGTTGTGGGGCCGCTATTGAAAAAATGGGCACTGGAAAGTCCCGACCGGCCCTTCTTAGTGTTCGAAGACGGCACCACCTGGACATTCGCGGAAACACTTGAGCACACGCAACACGCGGCCGGCGGGCTCCGCAAACTAGGTGTTCAGCAAGGATCCCACGTGCTTTGCTGGTTGCCAAACTGCAAGCAAACCATTCTCACGTGGTTCGGCGCCAACTACTTGGGCGCCGTGTTTGTGCCGGTTAACACAGCTTACCGGGGCAGCCTGCTTCAACACGTTATCGTGCTCTCGGACGCCAGCGTATTGGTGGCTCACACCAGGCTGTTACCTTTGTTGAATGACATTGATACCGGGCAACTAACCGACGTTATTGTCATCGGCGAGAAGCATTCGCCGAATGAGGACCTCAACTATCATTCGGCCGCGGCGCTGTCAGCGGGCGAGCGGGTCGAGGCAGACGCCCCGGTAGAACCTTGGGACACGAACTACATTATCTTCACGTCGGGCACTACCGGCCCGTCCAAGGCTGTCCAGTGCTCGTACCTGCAAGCCTGGTCAGGCAGCGCACAGGCAATGTTCTACTTCAAGCAAGACGATCGCCTGTTGGCCAACCTACCCTTGTTCCACGTGAGCGGCACCGGCGCGGTAATGGACAGGTTAATCAAAGGCGGGAGCTGCGTCATCGTTGACGGCTTCAGTCCCAACGACTTTTGGGCAACTGTGAGACGCTTCGAAGTCACCGGAACCTGCTTAGTCGGCGCCATGACCCAATTCCTGCTGAAACAAGCGGCGTCAAACCGCGACCGCGCGCATTCGCTGCGCGCAGCCATCACCGTTCCCTGGAACGAGGATTCGTTGGCCGTCGGCGAACGTTACGGTATCGACATGTACACGGCGTTCAACATGACGGAATTGGCAACACCCATCGTATCCGACGCAAACCCTCGCCAACTCGGAACTTGCGGCAGGCCGCGGGATGGAGTGGAGGCCCGCGTCGTTGACGGGTTCGATTGCGAAGTCCCCTGCGGTGAAACGGGTGAGCTGATCCTGCGCACCCGGCGACCGTGGGAAATCAGTACCGGCTACTACAAGAACGCCGAAGCCACGGCAAGGACTTGGCGGAACGGTTGGTTCCATACGGGCGACGCGTTTCGCCGTGATGATGAAGGCAACTTCTATTTCGTCGACCGTATCAAGGATACGATCCGGCATCGCGGTGAGAACATTTCCTCATTCGAAATCGAATCAGAGGCGACCGCGTTTCCTGCCGTCCGCGAAGCTGCGGCAATACCCGTGCCGAGCGCCCTCGCGGAAGATGACGTACTGCTTGCAGTGTCGGAGGTGGCTAGTGCTACAGTCGATCCGATTGCATTGCTGCGATTCTTGGAACAGCGAATGGCCCACTTCATGGTGCCTCGTTACATCCGTGTCATGAGCGATTTGCCGAAGACGCCAACGCAGAAGATTCGAAAGCACCTGCTGCGCCAGGAGGGCGTTACGCCGGACACCTGGGACCGGGAAGAGCACGGCGTCAAGGTTGAACGCAACCGGCTGCGGTGAAATACGACCCGGAGGCAGCTACTTCCTGGCCCGAGCCCTGTATTGCCTTCCCTTGATCGGGCGTTTGTTGAGCTGTCGCAAAGCCTTCGACACGACCCCATTGCGTACCGCCACGAAACTATAGTCATCGAATAGATCGATAGAACCAACTGCATCCCCGGGCACGCCGCCCGCCGCCGTCAACGTCCCCAATAAGTCGCCGGGTCTCAGCTTATTCTTCCTACCGCCGTTGATTTGTATTGTCGTCATGGTCGGAACCAACGCGTCGGCCGCTGGTTCAGTATCGGCAATCGGAACCTGCCGCAGCGCGTCGTCCGCTAACAGTGCCTGTATCGCTTGCAGTCGGCGCGTCTCTCGTTTTTCGACCAAACTCACCGCTCGACCTGATTTTCCCGCGCGTCCGGTGCGGCCAATCCGGTGCACGTAGACTTCGGGTTGTTTCGGCAACTCGTAATTGAAGACAGCGTCGATATCCTTAACGTCCAGGCCGCGCGCCGCAACGTCGGTGGCTACCAAGACACTCGCACTTCTGTTGGCAAAGCGCACCAGTACTTGAGTGCGCTGGGATTGATCCAGATCACCATGCAGCGCGACGGCGGCAATGCCCGCTGTCTCGAGATAGCTGGCAACCTCGGCGCAATCCAGCTTGGTATTGCAGAACACCAAGTTGAGCGGCCCACCCCACGTCTGTAACACCCGCACCAGGTTGGCGCGCCGATCTTCCCGGTCGGTCGCACACCAGTGCTGAGTGATCAGCGCCGGTTGCTCGGTCTCCGTCACGTCCACTAGCTGCGGACTGCGCTGGACTCGCGCGCTCATGGCAGCAATCGAGGTGGGATAAGTGGCACTGAATAAAAGTGTTTGGCGGCAACTAGGTACAAAACCGAGGATCGCATCCACTTCGTCCGCAAAGCCCATGTCCAGCATGCGATCCGCCTCGTCCAGCACCAACGTTTGCAAGCCCCGCAAATCCAAGCTGCCCTTGCTCAGATGCTTCAGCACTCGACCAGGTGTGCCGACCACGACATGCGGACTGTGCCGCAGCGAGGCCAGCTGCGGACCCAGGGGCACCCCGCCGCACAGGCCCAGTATCTTGACGTTGGCAATACCACGGGCAAGGCGGCGCAACTCCTTTGCCACCTGGTCTGCTAATTCTCGCGTCGGACACAGCACCAAGGCCTGGACCCGAAAGGATCCCGCCGCCACCTTATTGAGCAACCCCAGACCAAAAGCAGCGGTCTTACCGCTTCCCGTCTTGGCCCGGGCGAGGACATCGACACCTGCAAGCAGTCTTGGCAGGGTTTCGGCTTGGACCGGCGTCATTTCGGTATAGCCGAGACCGCCAAGGTTGGCCGACAGTTCCGGCCTCAAATCGACGGCACTAAATGCGGTTGGTTCAGCCATAGGGGCGCGAGTATACGCCGTTGATTTCGCGTAAGGTTGGTTAATGGATGAACCAGACAAAAGGCCGTACGGCACGGGCGACGCCTCGTTTCGAGCCGCGGGTGGGGAAGCCGGCATAAGGTGCATGATCGATGCGTTCTATGACCTGATGAGCACGGATGATCGTTTCGCCACTATCTACGCGATGCATCCAGCGGATCTCGAGATATCCCGGGACAAGCTCGCGCGCTTTCTTTGCGGCTGGCTGGGTGGACCGAAGCTCTACAAAGAGAAATACGGCGCGATTGGTATTCCCCGTGTTCACGGGCACTTGGCTATCGGCACGCCGGAGCGCGACCAGTGGCTAACTTGCATGACGGAGGCGGTAGCCGCCCAGCCCTTCGCAGCAGATTTCAAACGATATCTTATGGAGCAGTTGTTCGTACCCGCAGAGGCGGTCCGGCGCAAATGTTCGGCCGAGCAACCATCGGAGCCCGCGGAGAACAGCTAACACTTAGGTGGTTTTGTACACTTTAGTCTCGATCGGCCAACGGAGTGATCCAATGCAGAGTACCTCGCAATTCAGAACCGCCTTAGTGGGCGCTATGCTCACGATCCTCTCCGTTGCCCATGCGGCAACGGCCGCTTCCCCCACCGTATTGGTCACCGGGTCTAACCGTGGCATCGGCCTCGAGTTCGTGCGCCAATATGCCGAGTTGGGTTGGACGGTCATTGCCACTTGCCGCACACCCGCCGCCGCCAGCGAACTCAACCGAATCGCCGCCGCACACGTCAACGTGACGGTCGAGCGCCTCGACGTCAGCGATCACGCCGAGATTGACGCCCTGGCCGCGAAGTACCGCGGCACCGCGATCGACGTCCTGCTCAACAACGCCGGCATGCTCGGCAAGCCTGCTGGACAGAACGAGTTTGGTGAAATCGACTACGCCGTCATGGAGCAGGTGTACCGCACCAACACCCTCGGCCCGATAAAAATGGCCGAGGCATTCCTCGAGCATGTCGCCGCGAGTGAGCAGAAGAAGATCGTCGCCATCACCAGCGGGACCGCTTCCATTGCCCGCGTGCGAATGCAGGAAAACATGCGCTTTTTTACATCGCTGTACGCCTACCGCCTTAGCAAGGTAGCGCTCAACATGGCAATGCGGGTGCTCGCCGTCGACCTGCACGAGCGAGGCATCCTTGTCGGTATCTTGGCGCCGGGCATCGTCGAAACGAGACTATTACAACAGGCGGGTTACGGCGGCCGAGGCATCCCACCCGCAACGAGCGTCAGCGCCGTGATCAAGAACATCGACGATCTCACTGCCGAAACCGCCGCCGAGTACCGGCTGTACACCGGCGAAATTCTGCCATGGTAAACCTAGGCCTGGCGGTTTGGATTCGATCTTTGCTGGTCCTCACCTGCGGCAGCGTACTGTCGCACACCACAGCGTCGGCAGACCCGCTCAGCGAGAACCGAGGCTGGGACTCTTTTGGGGCAGTTGCCGGCGGCGGTCGGTATTCCGCGCTTGCCCAGGTCGACCGCAGCAACGTGGGGCGACTGCAGATTGCTTGGGCCTACCACACCGGCGATTTATCGGACTATGGTTCCGAACTCGGGGCGACCTCTTTCGAAGTGACGCCGATATTAGCTAACGATTTGTTGTACTTGTGTACGCCTTTCAATCGCATCGTCGCCTTGAATCCCGCCGCCGGAACCGAAGTATGGCGCGGATGTTTGGCCGCCGTTTACCGTTGACGTCGAGCGCGACTGGGTGTTCGTTCCAACCGGCAGTCCGAGCCCCGACCCCTACGGTGGCAATCGCACCGACCCCATTCCCTATGCCAATGCCCTACTGGTACTCAACGGCGCCGATGGTGAGTTGCTATG
>JAHEKG010000200.1 GCA_024638475.1 Rhodospirillales bacterium
TCCGCATCGCCGATGTTGAGAAAATAATTACCTTCCCGGTCGATACTCAAGACCAGGGGCTCCTGATCTTGCAGTAACTCCTTATCTAGGGGATTGGCGCCCGCCTTGGGGAGGTCGACCTTGATGCCTTGCGTCAACAAGGGCGCGGTGATCATGAAAATCACCAGCAACACCAACATCACGTCGATATAAGGCACGACGTTGATTTCGCCCATGAGTCGACCATGCCTGCGGACACTGCTCATGGATCGAGGCTCTTTGCCCCGCGGTGCGCGTGGCGTTGCAGAATCGCCGCGAATTCTTCCTGAAAGGTATCGTAGCGAACTTCCAGGCGACCCACTTTGTCGGCGTAGCGATTAAAAGCGATCACCGCCGGGATCGCGGCGAACAACCCCATGGCCGTGGCGATCAAGGCTTCGGCGATACCGGGAGCGACATCCGCAAGCGTCGCGGATTGTGCGATACCGATGCGCTGGAACGAGTTCATGATGCCCCACACGGTGCCGAACAGGCCCACGTAGGGACTGGTGGAACCGACCGTCGCCAGAAACGCCAGGTTGTGCTCCAGCCGATCGACTTCGCGCATTTGCGAGACCCGCATGGCGCGCCGCGCCGCCTCGATAATCTGATCGGGTGTCGCGCCCGCCTGCTGTTTGATGCGGCCGAATTCGCGGAATCCCGCTTCGAAAATCCCCGCCATCCCCAACGGCGTCTTGCCACCGCGAGAAATGCCACGGTAAATCGTACTCAGGTCGCCCCCCGACCAAAAGTTCGCCTCGAATTCGTCCGCGGCCTTCGAAGCCTGTCGCAATAGCACGCTCTTGCGGCGAATGACGCCCCACGAGACGAGCGAGGCCAACAGCAACAGCAGCATCACCAATTGCACGATGAGGCTGGCCTCGAGAACTAATCGGAATAGCGATAAATCGGTGCTCATGCCTTCGGCCCAGTCACGGAGATCGCGGCCAAGCGGCGCGCACTGCCCGAGTAGACTCCGCCGGGGTAGTCAAGTTCAGGACGGTTCATTCGTTCACCTCGAAAATCGTCTTCTGCCCGGCGGCGGCGTCGCGGCCCGTTGGCACGGCCAGGCCAAAATGCCGGTAGGCCGTCGCGGTCGCGATGCGGCCGCGGGCCGTACGCTGCAGAAACCCCTCTTGAATGAGGAACGGCTCAACGACATCTTCCAGCGTGCCGCGTTCTTCGCCGATTGCGGCGGCCAAACTTTCGATGCCCACCGGGCCGCCTTCGAACTTGTCGATGATGGTGCGCAGCAGCCGTCGATCCATGGCGTCGAAACCGAATGGATCGACCTCCAACAAGTCCATGGCAGCGACCGCGACGGCTTCCGTGACCTTGCCGTCCGCCTCGACTTGGGCGTAGTCGCGCACCCGGCGGAGCAACCGGTTGGCGATGCGCGGCGTGCCCCGCGACCGGCCGGCGATCTGTTTGGCCCCAGCCGCGTCGATGGGCAATTCGAGAATCCCGGCCGAACGCTTGACGATACGGGTGAGCTCCTCGCTGCGATAAAACTCGAGGCGCTGCACGATACCGAAGCGATCCCGCAGCGGTGACGTCAACAGACCCGCCCGAGTCGTGGCCCCCACGAGGGTGAACGGCGGCAAGTCCAACTTGATGGACCGGGCGCCGGGCCCTTCGCCGATCATGATATCGAGTTGGAAATCTTCTAGCGCCGGATAAAGTACCTCTTCGACGACCGGACTAAGCCGATGAATCTCGTCGACGAACAAGACATCCTTCGGCTCCAGGTTCGTCAGGATTGCCGCCAAGTCGCCAGGCCGCTCCAATACCGGCCCAGAAGTCTGGCGTAAATTCACATCGAGTTCGTTGGCCACGATATGCGCCAGGGTGGTCTTGCCCAATCCGGGTGGACCGAAGATCAGGGTATGATCCAATGCCTCTTCGCGTTGCCGCGCGGCGGAAATGAAAATGCGCATTTGCTTTTTCACGGCGGCCTGACCGACATAATCCTTCAACCGGCGCGGTCGAATCGCCTGATCGAAGGCGTTGTCATCGCTGCTTTGATCGGCGCTAATCAAACGGTCAGCGTCATCCACTACGCCTGACTCCCATGAACCTGCCTGAGCACCTCACGAATAATATCCTCGGTCCCTAAGCTGGCCGCATCCACCGATTTCAGCATGCGGGTAACTTCGGTCGGCTTGTAGCCCAGCGCAATAAGCGCGCCATACGCCGCATTGGCGTCGTCACCGGACCCAGGCATCGCGCCCGCGGTTGCCTGCGGCAATCGGTCGGCCATTTCCACAAGCAGGCGTTCCGCGGTCTTGCGGCCGATACCCGGAATCTTAGTCAAAGTAATTAGATCCTTGTTGACGACACACTCGCGAAACGCCTCTACCGTAATCCCCGACAAAATACTCAACGCGGAGCGTGCGCCGATCCCGGTCACTTTCAGTAAACTCCTGAACAGCGCGCGTTCCGAATCACTGGCGAACCCGTAGAGTACGTGCGCGTCCTCCCGGACGACCAAATGCGTGACCAGCGTCACCGCCTTGCCTAGATCGGGCAAACTATAGAAGGTCGACATCGGCGCCTGTAATTCATAGCCGACCCCGGCGACCTCTACCGTCAACTCCGGCGGCTGCTTGCTCGCCAGCGTCCCTTTAAGAAAACCGATCATCGATTAGCCGCCTGTTTGATCATGTCGGAGGCTCGCCGAAGATGGGCATGACACAGCGCGATGGCCAACGCGTCTGCAGCATCCTCCTGGACGGCGCCATCCATGTTCAGCAACAGTCTTACCATGTGCTGCACTTGGGCCTTGTCCGCCGCGCCGTAGCCGGCTACCGATTGTTTGACTTGCCTGGCTGCGTATTCGTGGACCGACGCACCGCTCTCGAAGGTCGCACACAACGCCGCGGCGCGCGCCTGGCCCAACTTCAATGCGCTGTCGGGATTGCGATGCATGAACACGCGCTCGATCGCGATTTCTTTCGGCTGGTAGGCTTTTACTAACGCGCCAACCGCGTCGAAAATAGTTTGCAAGCGCCCGTGATGCTGCTGTCGCCCAACCTTGATCGCTTCCCAGTGGACGACGCTAGCGCGATCGACATCTACATCAATCACACCGATGCCCGTTACCTGGGAGCCAGGGTCGATGCCGAGAATGCGGATGCCGTGACCCATGTCAGTCAAGCCGCTCGAGAATATCGTCGGGAATATCCGCGTTGGAATAGACCTCCTGGACATCGTCCAGGTCTTCCAACGTTTCCAGCAGTTTGACCATCGAACCGGCTTCTTCTTCATCCAACGTCGTTTGCGTCGAGGCGCGCATGGTCACCTCGGCGGTTTCGGGTACGGCCCCGTGTTGTTGCAAGCCTTCTTGAACCGTTTCGAATTCGGTGGGGTCGGTCAACACCTCGACGGTACCGTCGGGATGACTGATCACATCCTCCGCGCCGGCCTCCACCGCCGCCTCCATGATCTCGTCTTCGTCGGCCTCAGCGGGAAAGGACATCAGGCCGACGTGATTGAATAGGTAACTCACGGAGCCATCGGCACCCAGGTTGCCGCCAAACTTGGAGAAGGCGTGGCGGACTTCGGCGACGGTACGATTACGGTTATCCGTGAGGCAGTCCACCATCACCGCCACCCCGCCCGGCCCATAACCCTCGTAGCGGATCGTCTCGTAGTTGACCCCCTCCATATCACCGCTGCCCCGCTTGATCGCGCGATCGATATTGTCTTTGGGCATGCTATTGGCCTTGGCCTTATCCACCGCCGTTCGCAACCGCGGATTGGAGGCAAGGTCGGCACCCCCCTCCCGAGCAGCAATGGTGATCTCACGAATGAGTTTCGTGAATAGCTTGCCCCGCTTGGCATCCTGCGCGCCCTTGCGAAAGCGGATATTCGCCCATTTACTGTGGCCGGCCATGTGTCGGTATAGATCTCTCGTTGACGCAAGGGTCGGCACGGCCGAAGTGCCATGGCACGCCGAACCAGACCCGCCGCAAGACCCGACGAGCCATCACCCCTGTACCGCAATAACTCCGTTCTTTCCGATGCTGCGCGACCTCACCAGGCATCGCGCATTGCGCGTATGATACCCACATTTGCCGCTACAAACAGCGGCTTGGGCCAACTCCGCTGTCGGCCCTAGGCGACAACAAATGGCTTCAGCGACCCCGACTTCCAACGCACCAACCTCACCGCGAGCGGCCGCGCGCAGCCTCGCCGACTCCCTCGAGCTCGGCGCCAATCCACTCGACCCGGTGCTCGAGGAGCTGCAACTCGACGACGACATCCGCGCGGCAGGAATTCTGCTGCCCGCCGCCCGTGCACACCGGCTCAAGCCCGAGCAGATGGCCGCCGCCTGCGGTCGCGAGGTGGCCGAGCTGGTCACCCAGTTGCTGCGGCTGTCCGAGCTCCAATTCAGCCTACCCACGGGCACCGGACCCCATCACGATCAATCGGAGGCGCTGCGCCGCATGCTGCTGGCGACCATCGCCGATCCGCGCCTGATGGTGGTGCGCCTGGCCGAGGAATTGGTGGAGCTGCGGAGCCTCAAGCAGGCGGATGATGCCCACCGCCGCGACGCCGCGGTCCGCGTGCAGGAGATTTTCGCGCCCCTCGCCAACCGCCTCGGCGTGTGGCAGCTGAAATGGGAGCTCGAGGATCTCGCGTTCCGATTTCTCGAACCCGAGCGTTACAAGGAGATTGCCGCCCAGCTCAACCAAAGGCGCGCCGATCGCGAGGCCTATATCAAGCATGCGGTCGCGGCGGTCGGCAAGTTGCTGGCCGACGCCGGCATCACCGCCGAGGTGATCGGCCGGCCCAAGCACATCTATAGCATCTGGCGGAAAATGCGCACCAAGGGCATCTCTTTCGAGCGCCTGTTCGATATTCGGGCTCTTCGCATCCTCGTCCCTACCATTAGCGACTGCTATGGGGCGCTGGGCGTGGTCCACGGCGAATGGCCATACCTGGACGGCGAGTTCGACGACTACATCGCCAACCCCAAAGAAAACGGTTATCGCTCCCTGCACACCGCGGTGCTCGGGCCCGACAACGTGCCCATGGAAGTGCAGATTCGCACCTTCGACATGAATAGCCAGGCCGAACTGGGCGTCGCGGCCCACTGGCGCTACAAAGAAGGCGCCAAGGGCGGCGTCAATATGGACGCTAGAGTGCGCTGGTTGCGCGGCTTGCTCGAACCGGCCGGGGACGACGAGTCCGACGACGATTTCGTCGACCGCATCAAGACCGAAATCCTCGAGGAACGCGTGTACGTGTTCAGCCCCAAAGGCGATGTGGTCGACCTGCCACTCGGCGCCACCCCGCTGGATTTTGCCTATCACGTCCACACCCAGATCGGCCACCGCTGTAAAGGCGCCAAAGTGAATGGCCACATCGTACCCCTGACGCACACCCTGGCGACGGCGGATCAAGTGGAAATCCTGACCGCGAAGGAGCCCCGGCCGAGCCGTGACTGGCTGGTCGACGGGCTCGGCTATTTGAAGTCGGCGCGTAGCCGGGCGAAATTGCGCAGCTGGTTCCGCCAACAGGATTACGGCGTTAACCGCCGCCAGGGGCGGGCCATGCTCGACCGGGAACTCAACAAGCTCGGGCTCAAGCAGTTACCCCTGCAGCCCCTCGCCGAGGCGCTGGGACACCCGTCAGTGGAACGTTTGTGCGTCGCCTTGGGTGCGGGCGACCTGAAACTCGCGGCGGTGACGCAGCACCTGCAACGGACGACGACCGAAGATCAACCGGCCAGACACACGGCTCGCGTCGCCACCGCCGACGCCTCGGTCACGGTGACGGGTCTGGATGAATTGCTGTCCCAATTTGCGCGCTGCTGCGGGCCCCTGCCGCCGGAACCCATCACGGGCTACATTACCCAGGGGCGGGGCGTCACCATTCACCGCTCGGATTGCGCCAACCTGCGCCGCCTGGCCGGCAAGGCGCCAGAGCGGCTCATGCAATTGGATTGGGGCCGGGCCGATCGCGTCACCTACCCGGTCAATATCATCGTCACCGCCTTCGACCGACAGGGGCTGCTGCGCGACATCAGCGGTGAATTGGCCGACGAGCAAGTCAGCATTCTCGCCACCCGCTCGAGCAGCGACGGCAAGCGCTTGGGCGCAAGCATCGAGCTGGAGGTGGCCGTCAAGAGCCTGGAACAACTCAGCCGAGTCTTGGATCGCCTGCGCCGGGTGGCCAATGTCACGGAGGCGAGGCGGGCCTAAACAACCTTAGACCGACGTTTAGTCAGTGGGTTTCAGGTCCCTCAATATCTCAATGCTATCCGCCGATGGCGGCGGCGGTACGGCTTTTAAAAACGCCACAATGTCGGCGATTTCGTTGTCGGAGAGCACCTCTTTCGGGTACGCCGGCATCCGCCCCGGGGTGGAGCGGATGAAAATGGCGATCACCTGGGGCGGCAGTGTATCGGGCGTGAGTGCGGGACCCGCATCGTTAAATTAGATCCGGCCCCTATTTTACATGGGAGCCAATCGGCTAGTCCGATTTATCCGGGCCGAACCAAGAAGCAGGCTTTAGCTAGGCGAAAAAAACCCGCCACATGGGCGGGTTCTTTCCTAATTCGTTCGAA
>JAHEKG010000201.1 GCA_024638475.1 Rhodospirillales bacterium
TGTCTTGGTACGGCCGATATCAACGACGGTATCCACGGCGAGCTGGGCGATACCGAGCAGCTGCGCTGACAGGCCGGCGGCCAGCGTGCTTACGATGGGAACATAGCCGATGGGCTCGTCGAGGTTGGAAGAATCCATGGGCGACACCGTGCGAGCGGTCTCGATCATGCGGTCGGCCACAACCACGTCGTGGCTACCCGTGCCGGATAGCCCGCCGACATGCCAGGTGTCGACCACTTCGAACTCGCGCCTGTTCACGAACACGAGCCGCATTTCCGGCGTTCCCGGCGCCACAAGTTGGAGATCGCCGTCTGCTTCGACGAGACACATCAACATGGCCCATTCCGCAAGCTCGCAGCCCGATACCAGCGACCAGCGGCCAGAAACGCGGTAGCCGCTATCCGCAATGGCCGCCGTGCCGCTCGGGCGGGTCGAGTTGGCATACATCCAGTGCTGGTCCGCGAACAACTCGGTGCGGCTTTCGGGCGACAACTTACGGCTATACAAACAGGGCAGGGTGTTGTTCCAGATCACCCAAGCCGTTGAGGCGTCCGCGCGCGCCAGCGCTTCGAGCACGCGCAGCAATTCAACCGCGGGCAGTGCCCAGCCGTTCAACTGCGCGGGCAGCATCAGGCGATTGAGCCTTGCGTCCGTCAGCGCGGCAACGATGGGTTCGGCGATTCGCCGTTCCGCTTGCGTTCGGGCTCGCTGTGCCACGATGGCGTCGTGCATCGAAATAGCTGCCGCGAGGGGCTCGGAAGTTGGCGCCGCGGTCATCAGGACAGGAACCCCCCATGGCAATCGAATCGCACAAAATTTAGCACAGCAGTCAACCGGCGCTTGCCCTTCATCAATACGCTTGGCCGCGGTCGTAGTCGTGGTTCAGCTGCATGCCTGCCGGCAAGATCGGCGCGTAGGGCGCTTGCCAATCGATGGGGCCCCGCGCCTCCGACCATTCGGTTGCGAAAGGTCCCCCTTCCTTGCACCGAAACAGGCCGAGGAAGCCCGTCTGTGTGCCCATAGGACCGTGGGGTATGTGTGGCGGCCGCCAGAAATACGCACCGGTGCGCATGCGGCCCATGGGCATTGCCATATCTCCCTGCAACAAGAAGGTTTCCTCGACGCAGGGATGGCGTTCTACGCCGTTGATTTCGAAAGCTTCTCCAGGCGTGACGTCGATGTTCAACAGCCAGGTCCGGTCGCCATTGTCGGGGTCGAGGCGAAGCAACTTGAAACCGACGGCGGCGGTGTCGAGCTCTGAACCGACCGCCTTGCCCCAAGGTAATTCGTTACCGCGGACGCAGTCGATCAAGCCAGCGGCGACGGGTGCATCGGCGGTCGCGGGCGTCAGGCGGGCCTCCAGGAACGTCACAACCACCGCCCCGTTCACACTACCCATTGCATGGCGCGAATATCCCGCCGGCAGATAGGCATAATCGCCCGGTCCGTAGTCGATAGCGTTGATCCTCAAATCACCCCAGAGGACGTAGAGTTCTTCGGCACAGCCTAGGCGTTGCGGGGCCGCGATTTGCCAGCCCGCCGGATAGCGAAAAATGTTGCTGCTCGCGCCGCTGTCGGGATCCGCACTGAGTAATTTTCGCTCGACTCCCGCGCGGCCCGATTGGGGCTCCAGCGGCCGCCACGCAAGCATCTGCGATTGGACGAATTCCAGGTGGGGCCGCGGCATTCGCGCATAGTAACAGGTGTCGCCCGGGCCGGGTTCCTACTCGAGTATCGAGTGTCCGCCCGGGCTAGAGCTCCAGCAGCACGACGCCACGGAAACCGTCCGCGTTTCAGGAGTCGGGCCTGGGTCACAGCGGCCACGGCAGCACTGCCCTAGCATCGTGGCGTGACTTTTCTCTCGACAATCAACAAATGTCTAATGGCTTCGAGCTGCGCGCTGCTATTGGTAGCGTTCTGGAACCGCAATGATATTCCCAGCGGAGTCGGTTATCACCCCGAGCTTCGTGAGGAACCGCGACAAAGGCGGACGCGCAAACGGCCATTTGAGACGGACTATGAAGGGATCACCTACCAAGTGAATCCGCAATACGAATACGACCTTTACGGGATGGTCGTCTCCTATCGTCATCACGACGGGGAGAGCACGATGCATAAGATGAGCAATGATCACTTGAATACGGCCGACGTGTGCGTCGTCTGGGGAGACAACCTCGACGCAGACCTATTGTCCAAGTTAAAGTTTTGGAATGGCATTTTTACTTGTAATGTATCCACCTCCGATAGCGCCGCCTGGTCGCGTTTCGACATGAATCAGCTATCGAACAACCATCTCATCTCCGCCGACGACTTCCTACGCCGACAGATCGAGAACGCCAAAGTGGGAGACCAGATCCGCATCAAAGGTTGGTTGGCCAGTTACGGGGGTGCCGGCGCGCCGGTTCGGGGCACTAGCACGACTCGAACCGATGCCGGCAATGGCGCGTGCGAGACAATTTTTGTGGATCAATTTGCGGTCCTGGTTTCGCCGTTTCGCCCGTGGCGGGCGGCATTGTGGGGCGCCTCAGTCGTACTCATGCTGTCACTCGCCCTGCATTTCGTACTGCCGCACAGGGTCAGGAGCTAGGGTCTGAGCGAGTCGCTTGCCGAGCTGGTGACCCGGGTAACGCGTTGCCGGCTGTGTGCGGCCGAGTTGCCCAACGAGCCTCGACCGGTTTTGCGCATTCAGGCCAGCGCGGCCCTGCTGGTCGCAGCACAGGCACCCGGGCGGCGGGTACACGATACCGGGATTCCCTTCAACGACGCCAGCGGCGAACGCCTCAGGACCTGGATGGGGATCGGCAAAGAGACTTTCTACGATGCCAAACGGGTCGCCATTTTGCCCATGGGGTTTTGTTATCCGGGGACGGGCAAGTCCGGGGATCTGCCGCCGATGCCGCGCTGCGCCGCCACCTGGCGTCGAGCGCTGCTGGATCACTTGCCCGAGCTGCGCCTGACCCTGGTGATCGGCCAATATGCCCAACGCTGGCATTTACCCGGGGCCGGCCGAACCTTGACCGAAACGGTAAAAAACTGGCGAGCCTTGTCACCAATGGTGATCCCGCTGCCACACCCGAGTCCGCGCAACAACTTGTGGTTGAAACGCAATCCTTGGTTCGAGGCGGAGCTGGTCCCCACCTTACAGAAGCGGGTAAAAATTGCGCTAAGCTAGACGCACGATGGGAAGCGGAATCGAACTGTGGGCGCGCGACGGTTGGCCACGATGAGTCAGGTGATCGCGATTTCCGGGGCGGGCAAGGGTTTGGGGCGCGCCTACGCGTTGCACTTCGCCGGTCGCGGCGCGCGTGTCGTCGTCAATAACCGGCGCCATGAGGGTGAAACAACCAGCTCGGCGGATGCGACGGTCGCCGACATCGTTGCGGGCGGCGGCGTTGCCACGGCTGAGTACAGTTCGGTCGAAGATCCGCTGGCCGGTCAACGCCTGCTCGATACCGCCCTCGACACCTACGGCCAACTCGACGTCGTCATTGCCAATGCGGGCATTTCGAACGGCCGTAGTTTTGAAAAGCAATCCTTACAAGAATTCCGAGAAATCATCGAAATTAACCTGCTTGGAACCGTTAATACGCTGCATCCGGCCTTCCGTTACATGTACACACAGCGCAGCGGCAGCATGATTATCAGCACATCGACGGCGGGGCTATTCGGCGGCCATGGCATGGCGGCCTATTCGGCGTCGAAGGCGGGACTGATCGGCTTGGCTTTGTCGTTGAGCCAGGAGGGCGCCCCGCATGGCATCCGGGTCAATGCCCTGGCGCCGTATGCCGCGACTCAAATGACCGAAGCGCACCTGCCGCCCGCTATTGCGCAGCAATGTTCGGTCGATCATGTCGCGACGGTGGCCGCTTGGCTCGCCGGGGAGCAATGTAAACTGAATGGTGAAGTTGTGATCGCAGGAGCCAACCGGGTTGCACGAGCCAGCATGCTGGCAACCCTCGGCGTCGCCGCATCACCGATGGACGAAGGCGTTTGGCGCGAGCTAAGCACGAGTGCGCCCGACCAGGCGTTTGCGGATGCGGTCGCCCATTTCCAGGCGTTCGTCACTGACTCGAGAACCTAGCTTTTGCGGTTTGTCCCCGCACCTTGCGGGCAATAGGCCACCTAGTTAGTGCGTTTACGCAAGTCGTTTCGGTTTACAATCCGGCTATTACGGCCTATCGGTTCTATCAAACCTCTGCAGCCGTGCATAGACCCAACAGGAGCCCCGCAGTGAACGCGAATATTTCAAAGTTGTTGCTCGCCCCGCTACTTTTAATCGGCTGTACCGCGTCGGTTTCGACGGAGGACGCCGAGCGGTTAGCCGTCGCCAACGAAGTCGTCGACGCCTGGAACAACATGGATTGGCAGCGCGCCTTCGATACGTTCGCCGAAGACGGCGTCTTACACAGCATGATGGCACAGCCGTTCGTCGGCAGGGAGGCCATCAGCGAGCGGCTGTATGCCGTCGTCGACGGTCTGGATCGCATTGAACTCGAAGTCGTCAACATGGGCGTGATCAACGACGTTGTCGTCCTGGAGCGGGTCGATGATCTTGTCTATAAAGGCAAACATTCCCGGATACCCGTGGTCGGGGTTATGGAAATCAGCAACGGCAAGGTGGATGAATGGCGCGAGTACTACGACAAGGCAACGCTCATGGCAGCGTTGACCGCCGAAACCGATCCCAGCTCCAGCCTTGCCAGCAGAACGGCCAGCGAACGGATTCTTGCACTCACGAAGCAACTTTCGGAGGACTGGAACCGCGGTGACATGACGGCCTACCTCGACAGGTATGTGCAAGACGAAGCGATGGCGATTGTATTCAGCAATCAGGTTGTCGCGGGCTTCGAAGGTATGCAGCGGATGTTCACGTCAACCTGGTCGACGGAAGAACAAATGGGCGATTTCGAGACCAGCGGGGTCAATGTACGGCTTATCGGTCCGGGGCTTGCTATGGCAAATGGCCAATTCGAGCATCAATTCACGGATGAGAAGGTAATTGGCGCGTTCTCTCACGTCTGGCGGCAGGGTGCCGATGGGGACTGGAAGATCCTCCACGAGCATACCTCCCGGGGCCACGTTGAGTAACCCAATACCGCGTTGTCCGTGGTCTCGTTACCCGCATGACACCTAGCGACGGAACGGCAATCGGTAAGGGCTATTGGCCGCGGCGCTATACGGTCGTGGGCATGTGCTTTTGCGCGGCATTCATCTGCTACATCGACCGGGTCAACATCAGCGTGGCGGCCATCGCTATGCAAGACGAGTTCGGCTGGTCCGATACGACGAAGGGGCTGGTGCTTTCGTCGTTCTTTGTCGGCTACCTGCTGACCCAGGCGGTCGCGGGTTGGCTCGCGAATCGCTACGGGGCCAAACTCATCCTGGGGCTCGCCGTCGCCTGGTGGTCGTTGTTTACGGTATTAACGCCATTCGCGGCGTATACATCGCTGCCGCTATTGATCGCAGCACGCATTGCGTTAGGTCTCGGAGAGGCCGCTACCTTTCCCGCCAGTTACGGCATGTTCGGCCGCTGGGTGCCGCACAACGAGAGCGCGAGGGCCATCTCGTTGCTCATGAGCGGTATCCCCGTGGGAACATTATTCGCGCTGATCGCGACAGGGTGGATCGTGACCGAGTACGGCTGGCCTGCGGCGTTTTACTTGTTCGGCGCCGTGGGCCTCGTATGGGCGGTCGCATGGTTCATGTTCGTACACGATGATCCCGACGAGCATCCGCGAATTAGCGCCGAGGAGCGCGCGCTGCTCGGCCCCAAGCCGCCACCCGAAAAGTCGCCGGGTCATGTTCCGTGGGGAAAATTCCTCAAGACTCCCGCGTTCTGGGCATTGGCTATCAATCATTTCGCCAGCAATACGGTCTTGTATATTTTTCTGGCCTGGCTGCCGAGTTATTTTCGGGACGCGCATGGCCTCAGCATAGCGGGGGCCGGTCTGTATTCGGCAGCACCGTGGTTGACGATGTTCCTAATGATGAATCTCGGGGGTTGGATCGCCGATACGCTATTAATGCGGGGCGTGAGTAAGACCAATGTTCGCAAGATACTGCAGACGGCGGGGTTGTTAGGGTCGGGCGTGTTCGTCCTGTTAGTGAGGGATGTGGACTCTGCCGGTGTCGCGGTGCTGCTAATGTGCGGTGCGCTCGGGGCGGCCTCTCTCACCGTGGCGGGTTTCGGCACCAATCACCTCGATATCGCGCCGCGCTACGCCGGTGTCCTGGTCGGCATTACGAATACTTTCGGTACGGTTCCCGGAGTAATCGGTGTGGCTGTCACCGGCTGGTTGGTGGGCACGACGGGTAGCTACGATTCTGTTTTCGCGATGGTCGCGGCCATCAACCTCGTCGGGATCGCCGTTTGGTTGGCTTTTGCGAGCGGAGACAAGTTAATTGACTGATCCGGTAAGTCGAAAATGAACCTCAAGATCCTCTTCAAGGTGGTCACGTTTTACGCTCGCTTCACGCCTAGCTATACAAAAATAGGCTATTTCGCGCGGCGGTTAGGGTGGGGGAGGTCGA
>JAHEKG010000202.1 GCA_024638475.1 Rhodospirillales bacterium
AATAGTCGGCTGAGAAACGCCCTGGCGGTGGCCTTGCTGATCGCCGCCGCGAACCCCTTGGCGGCGCGGGCGCAACTCGAGCCGGGTTCCGCGTTCGCCGACTGCGACGTTTGCCCAACGATGGTGGTGATTCCGCCGGGTAAGTTCATCATGGGGTCGGAACGCGGTGAGTTTGTGTTGGGCGAAACCCGGCCCGAAACACCGGTGCATCCGGTCACCATCCGGCACACCTTCGCCGCCGGCCGTACCGAAGTGACGAATGGCGAATTTGGCGCCTTTGTCGCCGCCACGGGGTATCGGCCCTCGGCCGGCTGTACCAAGTGGAAGGGCGAGGTCGTCGCCTTCGGCGGCAATTGGCGCGACCCCGACTATGGCCGGCCGCCGCGCGACGACGAGCCCGTCGTGTGTGTGTCATGGCTCGACGCGAAGGCGTATACCGTGTGGTTGAGCGGCAGGACGGGCGAGCGTTATCGGCTGCTGTCGGAGGCCGAGTGGGAATACGTGGCCCGCGACGGCACGCAGTCCACCTGGCCCTGGGGCGAAGACGCGGATTTGGCGTGTCGCACCGGTAACGTCTTCGACCGCAGCGGTGCCGCCTCGGATTACGCCAAGCAATACGGATCCTGGGAGCCGGTCGCCTGCGACGATGGCTTTGCCCGGGTCGCGCCCGTCGGCTCGTTCCCCGCCAATTCTTTTGGTCTGCACGATTTGGGCGGCAACGTGTGGGAGTGGAACGAGGATTGTTCCGTGCGCTTTTATCCCCCCGAGGCGGTCGATGAACGCGCCTGGCAGGTAGCAGGGCATTGCGAGCGCCGCAGCGTCAAAGGCGGCAGTTGGTTTTCGCGGATTTCACGTCATCGGCCCGCCTTCCGGGGTCGCGACCCCGAGCCGTTGGCCTCGCATATCTTCGGATTTAGGGTCGCGCGCGATCTAGCGAATGCGAATCGCGATGTCGTTGACCAGTTTTCCGTCGTCGAGGCGACGATTCCCGAAATGCAGGCGGCGTTAGCGGACGGGCGCGTGACTTCGCGGGAACTCGTCACCCAATACCTCGCCCGCATCGGCGTTTACGAAAACGTGCTCAATGCCGCGATCAGCGTTAACGCCAACGCCTTGGCCGAGGCCGACGCGCTGGATCGCGAACGCGCTGCGGGCAAGATCCGCGGGCCGCTGCACGGCATTCCCATCGCGCTCAAGGACAACATTCACACCACCGACCTGCCGACGACGGCCGGCACGTTCGCCTTGGAAGGGTTTGTGCCACCCTACGAGGCCACGCTTACGCGAAACCTAAGCGACGGCGGCGCCATCATTCTTGCCAAGACCGTTTTAACGGAGATGGCGAATTGGATGGTGTTGGGCATGCCGAATAACTACTCCGCGTTAGGTGGCTATGCGTTCAACCCCTACGACTATCGCCGCGATCCGCGCCCGGGCATGAACGACGGCCGCGGCGTGCTCGCCACGGGCAGTTCCTCTTCCGGTGCCGGCACCGCCGCCAGCTTCTGGGCCGCCAACGTGGGCACGGAAACGACCGTCTCCATCATCGGCCCCGCGTCGGCGGCCATGTTGGCCGCCATCAAACCCACCATCGGCCGCGTCAGCCGGCACGGCATCATTCCCGTGACCTTCGACCAGGACACGGCGGGGCCCATGACCCGTACCGTGGCGGATGCGGCGATCATGTTGGGCGTGATGGAGGGCACCACGCCGGACCCCAACGATGCGGCGACGAAACGCTGTCGGCCGCCGGCTGGCAACGATTACACCCCATTCCTCAACGCCGGCGGACTCGAGGGCGCGCGCATCGGCCTGCCCCGCGCGTGGTTCATCGACCCGGTGACCTTGCCTCGCGCCGAGCAACCCAGTGGGGGGATTCCCGCCGACCAACGCCAAATGCTGGAGGAAGCGATTGCGATCCTGAAGGCGCAGGGCGCCACCGTTGTCGACCCGGCGGATATTCCGAGTGTGCTGGCGCAGGATTGGGAGAACAACGGCCTCGTGAGAGGGTCGTGTTCCCGCCGTCCCAGTTTCAAAGGCGATGACGGGCATTGTTCCGTCGTGCTCAAGTACGGGTTTAAGCGCGACTTCACGGCCTGGCTCGCGAGCCTTGGCGAGGCCGCGCCCGTGGAGAGCCTGACGGCATTACGGGAGTGGAACGTCGCCCACGAATCGCTGGGTACGCTCAAGTATGCGCAGCACTCGTTAGACATTTCCGACGAACAGGATTTGAACTCCGCAGAAGACCGCGCCCGCTACGCGATGGACCGCGAACGCGACGTGCGCTTGGCGGGTGAAGAGGGCGCGGATGCGGTCCTCCGTCGGCACAATCTCGATGCACTGATTTTTGCGGGTGCCCGCGGCAGCAGTTTCTTGGCGAAGGCGGGTTATCCGTCGGTGACCGTCCCCTTCGGCATGGTGGCCAACCCCGGCGACTTTCCTGAAGGCTTCACGCCGAAGCCCGCGCCTATCGGCGTCAGCTTCGGCGGCACCGCCTGCAGCGAACCGCGGCTGATCCAACTGGCGTATGCGTTCGAACAGGCGACCCAGCGTAGGCGGCCGCCGCCGCTATAGTTGTGTTCGAGTTCGCAGTCGTGGCGGGGAGCGTCCGATCCATTGAGAAAACGTCGAAATTCTTTACATATTACCTGCACGCTGACTTAGTAAATTCCGCAACACATTGACATGAAATAATATTCAAGATTTGGCACGATTTTTGCTTAGTTTTTATTGTACAGAGACCATTAACCGAGGACAGTCGGATGCGGCAAATAAAATTAACAGTTACAGCACTACTGGTGTTTTCACCCTTCGCGGCGAACGCCATGCCGATTCTCCAATCTTTTACAAACCCATCGGTCTTTTTCTCGCAAGACCAATCGCTGGGGTACGCGTTTTCGTCCGATTCGAGCGCCACGGTGACGGCGCTGGGGTTTTGGGATAGTGCCCAAGATGGATTCGCGGCGAATCACCAAGTTGGGCTTTGGAACGCTGCAGGCACACTCTTAGGCCTTGCGAATCTCAGCGCGGGTACGGGCGACACGCTGATCGGCGATTTTCGATACGCGAGTCTTGGCAGCGCGGTTAGCCTGGTTGCGGGCGCCACCTACTTCATCGCGGGTACCACCCTAAACGACGACTGGGTGTTTCAAGCCTCGAACATCACCATGGCGGGTGGGCTGAATTACCTGGGATCGTATTTCTTTGCCCCTAGCGGGATCGCCGGCGGAATAGCTCGATTTCCGAATGCCGTTGCTGCAGATAGGGAGTATATGACGGTCAATGCGCTTCTCGGTGGCGTTATTAGGCAAGTCCCCGAACCCGGTACGCTTGCACTTCTAGGCTTAGGCCTTGCCGGTATGGGGTTAGCGAGCCGTAGAAAGAAAATCTAAACCGGATAACAACAAGAAACCAAAAGCCCCGCCCTGGTGCGGGGTTTTTTTTTGGCAATCATCTCGCAGAGGTCTTTTTTGCCTCCAAATCCAAACCCGGGCGACTTTCCTAAAGGCTTCACGCCCAAGCCCGCGCCATCGGCGTGCGCTTTGTAGCAGTCGTCCAGGTGATAAAATGACCGGTGAAGGCTACTGACCCAAAGCGCAAAGCTAAATTTTGCATCGTGAACAATGAAGGATACCGCCATGACCGACTTTCCCGACGAACTCAAAGCCCTGCCCAAGTTTTGGGGTGCCGAAGACGCCAAGGTATACGACATTACTGGCGTGAAGGCTGACAACGGTTGGCAAATATTGTTCAGCAACTACGATGCTGGTTTTGCCCTGGGCGAGCATACCCATGAGTCCGAGAACCTTGGCGTGGTGCTGGAAGGTGAATTGCACTTTACCCTCAACGGTGAAACCAAATCCTACGGCCCGGGGGAATGGTATCGGGTACCCAAGGGAGCACCCCATTCCGCGTCTTATCCGGTGGCCACCCGGTCCATCGATATCTTGATGCTAGCCAAGGACGCTTAGAACGCTTGGAGTCCGGGTCAGCCGCACTCGCAGATGTGTTGTGTCCGCTTGAGTCCGTTAGCCTACCTTTCGGGTTGAGTTTAGAATGAGTCTACGAAGTCTGCTTTCGACCCATAGCAGACGCTCGTAGCTTCCAGAGCGGGATTAGGCGACACTACTGCAACGCTTTCTTGGGCTGACTTTTGTGGCGCACGGTTACGTCCGACACCATGACTAAATTGCTGCTTTTGGCTGTTGGAATCACGTGGACCGCCACCATTCCGTATTGTTCCGGAATTATCGTCGGCCCGATTGAAGGCCGTGTGCGGGATGATCTGTCGAAGCACCCAATACCTGATGCGGAGGTTCATATTGAGGTGAGCACCTACCTGTTCTCATTAGACGGTGAACGCCTCCGGCCGCTAATCGATTTGCACGCCACGACAGACGAAGACGGAAAGTTCGTAACCGCGTGGTGGTTTGGAGGCTATCGGGGCTACCGATTCTCTCTGCGAAAAGTCCAAGTCCGCCCTTCAAAAAGCGGTTACGTGACTCCGGGAACACGCCCCCTCTATGGTGGTTGGGAAAGTCGTGGTCGTTACGACGTTTGGCTTACGCACAACCCGAAGACCAGACGAGAAGCCCAGTATGAGCAACGACAAGAGGAGATCAGGGCTGTAATTGAACTCCCAACCCCATCCTATAGAACTGGAGGCGACTTCAGCCAAGCCGAGTACGAAGAATACGTCGTGCAACGGGGTGTGCTGGACCGAAAGGCGCACCTGATGCGTTTCCTTTGGCAGTCTCTTCAGTATGACTATACCAAGGGCGCCGCGGCAACTCCGGCCGAGGTGCGATACGCGCAGGCGGGCTGCGCCCGCATTCGCTCGATGTACCGTGCACTCGAATCCGAAAACCAAGCGAAGGCCATAGAGTTTCGTTCTGGGCGATTTGAAGGGCATGACGTGACGCATCTTGCAGTAGGGGTGAAAACTGCGTTTGAAGATTGCATCAACTGATAGACATTGAGGCACAACGCGATACGTTGATGTCCGCTTCTGGCCGTTAGCAGACCCAAAGCAGACATATATTGCTAGCTGGCGACCTCGTTCAAACGGCCGGTCTCAACGTCATAAACAAATCCGCGGATATTGTCTTTGTGGGGCACGAAAGGACTAGACTGGATGCGTCGGATCGACTGGCGAACATCATTTTCTAGGTCGGAAAACGCTTCCAGAGCGAATGGTGGGCGCAGGCCGGTATCTTCCTCGATCTGAGCTTTCAACGCGTCGTCTTTGAAGGTCAGCATGCCGCAATCCGTGTGATGGATCAGCACGATCTCCGTCGTGCCCAACAGCCGCTGCGAAATCGCCAGCGAGCGGATGACATCGTCACTAACCACGCCGCCCGCGTTGCGGATCACGTGAGCATCGCCTTCTTCCAGACCCAGCAAACGACCGGTCTCGATTCGTGCGTCCATGCAGGCAACGACGGCTACTTTCTTTGCCGGCGGCATAGGCTTACCACCTTTCGTGAAATTCTCGGCGTAGTTTTGGTTAGCCGCTAAGAAATCGTTGGTCGCAGACATTGCGCATCTCCTGGAGAGTTTTTGCGGGTCGATAAATGCTACTGGGACAGAACCGCATACGGAAATACCGCGTTGTTTGTCTGTTATTCCCAGCCGTGATATGGCTGAGCGCAGCCGATATCTGTGCATCGCTCGAAAAGACCAACCCAGGCAACGACGACGTAGGCAGCCGCCACCCGGAACAGCCGAAAGCGGACCTTCGGCAGCGTGATCTAGACTAAGTCTAGAGTCCGCTTCCGATCCAAAGCCGACATAGGCTATTACGTATAACCCACGATTGACGTGATTCTCTAACCGGCGCATAAATGTCGGTTAGGCCAAGGCAAATCTAGCGAAAGCCAGTGACGACCCACCGTCTAGGTGGGAGGAGGTAGCAACCGTGCCGAAGTTCATCGATACCCATCCCATGCAGCCGTTCAAAGGGGACGAGCTGAAGGAGTTGCAGAGTGCGCCGCCGGACGAGTTCGGGGTCACGCACCACGACATCCTATTCAGCGAGAAAGACAACATGATCTATTGCGTGTTGGACGCCCCGAACGCCGAAGCGGTCCATAAGCATCATGCCAAGGCCGGCATCAAGTGTGACTGGATCCACGAAGTGAAGTCGACGCGCGGATGACGGATAGCCCTTGACTGGCTTACCGCCACGTCAACTGCGAGTAGGTACGACCAAAGTTCGCCCAGCTAGCGTTAGGACGCTCGACCGCTGAGGCGCAAGCGTCCGCTGTTGGCCGAAAGCCGACCTTTCGTGTTGAATCTAGACTGAGTCTACGGCGTCTGCTTCCGACCCAAAGCGGACATTGAGGCGATACAGTTTTGAAGGGCCGCTATTGACCCAAACCGGACGATGTCGATGCTGTATGCGAAACGTACGCTCAACTGCATGACGTTGAGTTCGGCAAAAGCGACCAGAACCTCGGCGGCGCTTGTACGGCAAAACTGGCAAACGGCGGAATGCTGGGCGTCCGCGCACCTCTGCGCGACACCG
>JAHEKG010000203.1 GCA_024638475.1 Rhodospirillales bacterium
AGGTGATGTTTATCGGTTTGCTGGTACTACTGTTGCTCATCCCCATGGGCATGATTCGCAGCCTGATCTCCGAGCGCAATAGTCTTTATCACGCTGCCCAGCGCAGTGTGATGGCATCTTGGGGGCGACCCCAAACGCTTGCAGCACCCATCTTGACCGTGCCGTACGATCAGGTGATCCGCTACCCCGATGGTAAGGTGCCGGACGGCCGTACCCACCTGCTGAACAAGGAGATTCATATCTTGCCGACGGAGGTGCAGCTGGTGGGCTCGCTGGAAACGCAACTACGCCATCGCGGAATCCACGAAGTACCGGTGTATGTCGCCGACTTTGCCGTGTCGGGAAAGTTCGAGTCGTTGAGTTTGGTGGCACTCGGCATCGACGCTGCCCAACTGCGTTGGGAGGACGCGTTTCTGGCACTGCCCGTGTCCGATGCGAGGCCGATCAAGAGTGACCTGCTACTCAGCATCGGGGAGATTTCGCAACGCTTTGAACCGGGGGGCATGCGGGTAAACGGCTTCGAGCGGCAAATTGTCATTCCCTTGAAACATTTTGGCCAGGTCGGTGCCGACACGGTTGCTCCGGAGAGTTTCGGTTTTTCCTATCGCATCCGTCTGGGCGGTAGTGATCGCATTCGCTTCCTGCCGCTCGGCGATAGCACCACCGTCGAGGTCAGATCGAGCTGGCCGGCGCCGAGTTTCGTAGGTGCCCATGCGCCCGATCGCTCGGACATTTCGGAGCGGGGCTTCGAGGCGTCTTGGCAGGTCGTCCATTTGGGCCGCGGTTATCCTTCACGCTGGTTCGAACAACCGTTGGATCCCAACTTGGTGGCCGAGTCGGCATTCGGAATCGATCTTTTTCAGCCGATCGGCACCTACAAAGCGGCTATCCGCGCGGCTAAATACGCGGTTTTGTTTATCGGGCTCAGTTTCACGGTGTTTTTTCTTTTCGAGGTTCTAGCGGGGCTGCGATTGCATCCGCTGCAGTATGTATTGGTCGGCTTTGCTAACTGCATTTTCTATTTATTACTCGTCGCATTGTCCGAACACATCGCTTTCAGCTGGTCATACTTACTTAGCGCTGCGGCCTCCGTCTTCGCCATCGTCGGTTACAGCGCCGTCACGCTGGCGGGCCGCGGCCGGGCAACCGTCATGGGTGCGGCGCTAGCGCTGATGTACGGGTTCTTGTATCTCACCCTCAACCAAGAGGACTATGCGATGCTTGCCGGTGCAATCGCCTTGTTCGCGGCCTTGGTGGCGCTGATGTACGTGACCCGTCACGTCGACTGGTATGAGGTCGGGGGGCTGCCGAGTGCTGGGGCGGGTCGGTGAAGTGTTTGCCAGAGCTAGGGGCGGCTCGTTAGACTTCCCCCATTATCGTAGTGCAGCAAACCATCGAATGACAGAATTACTTGCCCGCGGTGACCTGGCCGTCTCCAACTTGCTTATTGAACTGGTCGAAACGGAAATACTGCCAGGCCTGGATGTGACCGCCGACGAGTTCTGGGCGGGTCTAACCGCCGTGGTGAAACAGCTCGGCCCGAAAAACCGCCAATTACTCGAACGCCGCGATGAATTACAGCGCTCGCTCGACGCTTGGTTTCGCGAACATCAAGCCGATGGTTTCGATTCGGAAAGCCAGCGTGCTTTTCTGCAAGAGATCGGCTATCTGGTCGCTGAACCCGCCGCCGTTGAAGTCAGTCCCGCACATGTCGATGCCGAAATCGCGGCGACTGCCGGCCCGCAATTGGTCGTGCCGGTGGACAATGCGCGCTACGCCCTGAATGCCGCCAATGCCAGGTGGGGCAGCCTCTACGATGCGGTTTACGGTACCGACGTCATTCCGGAACAGGCCGGTACGGAGCGCGGCTCGGGCTATAACCCCCGGCGGGGCGCGCTGGTCGTGGCTTGGGTGGCGGATTTCCTGGACGCTACGTTACCGCTAGCGGCTGGGAGCTATGCGGATGTCGCCCGCTTCAGTCTGGATGGCAACCGGCAGCTCGCGGTCACGCTAGCGGATGGCACCGAAACACGGCTTGCCCGGCCCCAACAGTTCGTCGGCTACAACGTGATGGCCGGCGAATTGTCTGCCGTATTGCTGCGTCATCATGGCCTCCACATTGAAATTCAAATCGACCGACAGCACCCGGTCGGCAAAACCCACCCCGCGGGCGTAAAAAATGTCGTGCTCGAAAGTGCGTTGACGACGATTGAGGATTGCGAGGATTCGGTTGCGGCGGTGGATGCCGCGGACAAGGTGCAGGTCTACAGAAATTGGTTGGGACTGATGAACGGCTCGCTTTCGGCCAGTTTCACAAAGGGTGGCAAGACCGTGACCCGCCGGCTCAGCCCCGACCGCAACTATTTGTCCCCGGGCGGCGGCACCTTCGACTTACCCGGACGTAGTCTTCTCCTGGTCCGCAATGTCGGCATGCACATGTTTACCGATGCCGTAACCTTCGGCGGCCGGCCGATCCCCGAAGGTTTCCTCGACGCGATCGTGACCGCGGCGGCGGCGAAGCACGATTTGCTTGGCTCGGGTAAATTTCGCAATAGCCGCAGCGGCAGCATCTACATCGTCAAACCCAAACAACATGGTCCGGAGGAAGTTGCGTTTACGGTCGAGCTCTTCGGCTGTGTCGAACAGGCACTCAAGCTACCTGCCAATACGATCAAGCTGGGCATCATGGACGAGGAGCGCCGCACTACCCTCAACCTCAAAGCCTGCCTTGACGTAGCATCCGAGCGCACGATTTTTATCAACACCGGATTCTTGGATCGCACGGGCGACGAAATCCATACGCTCATGGCGGCGGGACCCTTCGTGCCGAAACCCGAGATCAAGTCGGCGACCTGGCTTAAGAGCTACGAAGACTGGAACGTAGACATTGGGTTGGCCTGCGGCCTCGCGGGTCGTGGCCAGATCGGCAAGGGCATGTGGGCCATGCCCGACGAGATGGCCACCATGTTGGCGACCAAGCGGGAACACCCGGAATCCGGCGCCACCACGGCCTGGGTACCATCTCCCACCGCGGCGACGTTACACGCGATCCACTATCACCAGGTCGACGTGGCAGCGCGGCAAGCGGCGTTGGCAGGCCAGCGCCGGGGCGAGTTGGCCGGCCTGTTGGAGCCCGCGTTGCTGGGCGGTCGTGCGCTGTCCGACGACGAGATCCAAGCCGAATTAGACAACAATGCGCAGGGCATTCTGGGATACGTCGTGCGGTGGGTAGAGCAGGGCATCGGTTGCTCCAAAGTTCCGGATATCCATGACCTCGGGTTGATGGAGGACCGAGCGACCCTGCGTATCTCGAGCCAACACATGGCCAACTGGTTACACCATGGCATCGTCGATGCGGCACGCGTGCGTGCAACCTTGGAAAAAATGGCGCTCGTTGTCGATCGCCAAAACAACGCCGATCCCAACTACCGCCCCATGGCGCCGGATTTCGCGGCCAGCGTGGCATTCCAAGCCGCGCTCGAGTTGATCGAGGGTGGTGCGGCAGAGCCCAACGGTTATACCGAGACTGTGCTGACGGCGCGGCGCCGGCAATTCAAGGCGTTGCAGTAGCGTCCCGCGCAAACCAGCAGCAAGCCGGTTACCAACAGCAGCAATGCATTGGGGGCGTCGACGCTCAGGCGATCTACAACGAACCGCTGCCCGGCGTTGATAACGCCGGGAGAGTTTGCCAGCGGACCGGCCCAGCCGAAATCCGCCGCGGCCGCGCCCATTCCAATGCGTTGTAATGACAATCCCGCGGCCGTGGCGGGTAACTGCAGCACCGGCAGCGCCTGACTGAGCATGCCCTGGGCCGGGCCATTGCGGGCGAGCAGCTGACCCTCATAGCTGATCCAATCCAACACCTGGTCGAGGCTGTCCACGAGCGCGATGCCGTCGGGACCGTTCTGCAGGCCGTTCACGGCTAGGGCGACGGCGCCGAATCCATTGCCTTCGTCCGGGATGGCGATTGAGAGCGGGATGGTTCGGTAGCTCCGGCCGTCGCCCCCGTTGTATAGCACCAGCGAATATCCGAGCAGCGGTTGCACGCTACCGGCGATCTCGATGAATTCGTTGCGATCGGTGCCCTGGTTGTCGTAGTGAATCTCATTGATGAACGGCACGACGATGGGTAGTGCCGTCGCGGGGTTGCTCACCCACAGGCTTAGTGCCGAGGTAGCGAGAAGTCTTTGCAGTTTCATGTCGTGGCGTTTCCAGATTCGAGAACGTGTGATCAGACTAAGACGGCTCGACGAATAATGGCAGTCCTCATTTCCGGCCAGTTTCACCTAAAATGATCTGACGGGAAGCTATGTTCCCCCACTGTCGGCTTCGGTATGCTGCGAGGCTGGTGATTGGAGAATGGTTATGGTGTTAAATGACTATCGACTACTGGGACGAAGCGGCCTGCGAGTATCGCCGCTGTGCCTAGGAACGATGACGTTCGGTGACGGGGGCAGCGGGCGGAATGCGGACAGTGCCGCCGAAAGCACCGCGATGTTGGCGTTGTATGCCGAAGCCGGAGGTAACTTTATCGATACCGCCAATATTTACAATTATGGCCGCTCCGAAGAGATCGTCGGCAACTTTATTGCCGGCGAACGCGCCAACTTCGTGGTCGCCTCCAAATATACGATGGGCATGGTGGAAGGGCAGCCGAACTCCGGGGGCAATCATCGCAAGAACATGATGGAGTCCGTCACCAGCAGCCTGCAACGATTGGGCACGGGATACTTGGATTTACTTTGGGTGCATATTTGGGACTTCAGAACGCCCGTCGAAGAGGTCATGCGCGGCCTGGATGATTTGGTTCGGCAAGGCCGGGTGCACTACGCCGCGATTTCGAATGCACCCGCCTGGAAGGTGGCGCAGGCCAACACGCTTGCCGAGCAGCGCGGCTGGACTCCGTTTGTTGCCTACCAAGGCGAGCACAGTTTGATCGATCGCAGTGTCGACAGGGAGATTCGGCCCATGTGTTTCGAGCTCGGCCTCACACTCATGCCATGGTCGCCGTTGGCGGGGGGGTTGCTGACCGGTAAGTACACGGAATCCGATAGCGGTCCGCCGGATCCGGCCGTGATGAAAACCGGAGCTCGGAAGGCTCAGTTACAGGCCACTGGCGCGATTAACGCGCGCAACCTTGAAATCGTTGCGGCGGTCCGGCGGGTCGCGGATGCGGCGGATGCCACGCCCAGCCAAGTGGCCCTAGCCTGGTTGCTCGCGCGGCAGGGGCGGCCTCTACCCGTCATCGGCGCACGCACGGTCGATCAGCTCAAAGATAATCTCGGCTGTCTAGACGTGGCACTCAGCGCGGATCAAGTTGCTGAACTCGACGATGCGAGTGCCATCGAGTTGGGATATCCCCACCGCTTGTATACCAGCACGATGCTGCGCAACATGCTGGTTGATCGGCAAAGCCGCGTGGAGGGCGGCTTCGACGTCTACGCCACGGCGTTAACGCGAGCGCGCTAGGGTAATTCGCGCCGCTTTTTGCGGGTCCATCGTTGCGGGCGCGCGCTGAATGTCGCTGGTCCATTCCAACCCTGCCGAGCGGCAGTTTTCGTCGCTCGGCTCACAGGCGATCCAAAAGTACTGGCTATTCGGCGCGCGCAGCAAGAATTGATCTTGGACGTAGCTCAGGTCGAAGCCCGCGCCAATATTCCGATTCATCGCATCGGCGTCGCGCCGAACCAGCGCCTTGCCCGTTCTTTCCGGCGTGTGGCAGATCCAGCGACCGAGATCGTTACCGGTGCCAATCCCGCAGGCATACACGACGACCGGCACCTGACAGGCGTTGATCAGGCCGACTTCGACCCGGTCACCGAAATCGTAGCTGGCCGATTCTCGGACGCACTCGTTGCGTGGCCGGTTGACGGGCCGCGGCCGCGTGCTTACCTGGCGGCCAATGCCGCTGCTTGGCTTAGTCCCGTCGAGTTGGAAATCAATTTGCTCGCGCAGGGTAACGGGTTGCGCGCCGGCTTCGCGTGGCGGATAGCGCCAGCGTTTGACGGCGGCGATCGCGGCCTGATCGAAGGTTCTGCGGGGCGTGGAGGAGACCACCCGCGGGCGTTCGACCGTGCCCTCGGCCGTCACGGTGAATTCCAACTCGACCTTGCCTTGAATACGGTTCAATCGCGCCCGGTCCGGGTAGCGGGGCGTTACCTTGATCAACGGTTTGAGTTCGGTCTCGGTATTCGCAGCGGTTTCGGCGGGCACCTTCACCGGGGGCGCGGGCTTGTCAGCGGCGGCTTGGCGGCACACTTGGCAACCCTGGACGAGTACTTCGGGTTCGCCGCTGCCGCTTTGCCGAGCTTGGCGGTCCGCGCCGTCGATGACGAGTGCCACGAACGGCAGGCCATCTATGAAATAGTCGACGCGGGCACAGGCGTCCGTGTCCGTGCTGACCTGAACCCAGTTGCCTTTGACGGAGACCTCGGCGTTACAACTTGCCACCACGCTGGTGCAGTCGCAGCGCCAATCGTCTTGAGCTTGCGCGATTGTGCTAGCTAGGTTCAGTGCA
>JAHEKG010000014.1:0-6916 GCA_024638475.1 Rhodospirillales bacterium
TAGCGATGAGTATCACCCCCGCGAACAAGATCCCCGCGCGGCGGGGAAACGATTCATTGTACCGCTGACCTCTGGGCATCAGTCGGGCTCCTCGCCGGTCACGAGTACGATCTCATCCGAGCTGGGGTCGACCATGGAAAGGCGTTCGCGGACTATCGCCTCGACCCGTCCGTGGGTGGCCCAAGTGCTTTGCTCTAGTTGGAGCCGGCCCCAGTCGATTTGCAGCTGGTCCCGGGCTTCCTTGAGTCGCTCCAGGCGCAGGAACAGCGTCCGCGATTGGTGTTTCGCATTGACTAGCATCACTGCGGACCCAACAACGCTCAGGCCGACCGTTAACAGGGCCAACCCTGGCAGCAAATTGTGGCGAGAACTAGGCACCGTTGAGGCACTCCGCGGTCCGCAGGGTGGCACTTCGGCTGCGGGGGTTCGCCGCGACTTCGGCGGCGCTGGGTCGCACCGCCTTACTCACGCGGCGTAGTGTGGGTCGGGCTTCCGGAGGTATGCGCGGCAAGCCCCGATAGACGGGATCAGGTTCGCTATGGCGTCGCATAAAGCGTTTGACCATGCGGTCCTCGAGGGAGTGAAAACTGATCACGCACAGCCGGCCTTTTGGGGCAAGGCAGGCCGCCGCCGCGCCTAATCCACGCTCGAGCGCACCTAGCTCATCATTGATAAACATGCGGATGGCCTGAAATGTGCGCGTGGCGGGATGTCGGCCGGGCTTATCGGCGCGCACGACCGAGGCCACGAGTTCGGCGAGTTGGCCCGTTCGCGTCAATGGCTGCTCGTGTCGACGAGTCACCACGGCGCGCGCGATACGCTTCGCCTGGCGTTCCTCTCCGAGCTGACGTAACACGTCCGCCAAGTCTTTCTCATCCACTGTCAAAAGCCATTCCGCCGCCGACATGCCCCGGCTGGGATCGAACCGCATGTCCAACGGACCGTCTCTCGTCAAACTAAAACCACGCTCGGCATCGTCTAGCTGCGGCGAAGACACGCCCAGATCAAGCAACACACCGTCAACCTTGCCGCCCGCAAACACTTCCGCCACCAAAGCTTCGAGGTCCGCAAAGCTGCCTGGGCGAATAACGACCCGAGGGTCGGCACCGAAGCGGCGCGATGCCGCTTCGATCGCTGCGGGATCACGGTCGACAACGAGTAGCCGCCCTTCAGAACCAAGCCCGGCAACAATGCCGGCGCTATGCCCACCCCGCCCGTAGGTCCCATCCACGTAGCGACCCCCTGGGTTCAACGCCAACGCCTGCAGAACTTCCTTGCACATAACCGGTTGGTGATCTGCCACCGCCAACCGCCAGAATTCTTATAACGACAGGGTTCTGAGCTCTGGGGGAAGGTCCGAGAAATCCGGATCCTTGCTCTTGAGCCATGCCCCTTGACGCTGTTGCCAGCGATCGTGATCCCATATCTCAAACTTGTGGCCGAGCCCCACCAACATCACTTGCTTGTCCAAGCCTGCAAATTCCCGGTGCTCCCGCGACACGAGGATGCGTCCGGCGGCATCGAGATCGACATCGCTGGCACCACCCACCATGTTGCGTTGCAGTTCCCGCGCTGCCTCGTGGAGGCTCGGCAACGCATTCAGTTGGCGTTCCAACTCCTCCCAGTCAGGTTGCAGGTACAAAAGCAGGCAATTACTCTTATCCACGGTCACCACCAGATGCCCCTCGCAGCGCTGCACGATCAGGTCACGGTATCGGCTGGGTATCGCCAGCCGTCCCTTGCTATCCAGGGTGACTTTGGTTGGACCACGAAACATCGTTTTTCTAGGAGCCGTTGCTCCACTATGCCCCACTCTCTCCCACGTGGCCCCACTATATGAGCGGGACTAGTCAACGTCAACCGCAGAATCGGCATATTTTTCTTTTCTCACAGAGACTTATGGCCGATGTGGGGTGTCGGGATTTAACGACGCATAAGCCATCGCCCCTCTGCTAATCAATGACTTAAGGGCGATAGCTCTAGTGATATTTCAGGAAAAGGAGTCGGCCGATAAGCCGGGTTCTGTCGTGGACAGCCATTCATCTGGGGACTCCGTCGCCGGAGACCTCAAGCAACCTACCCGGGAGCTCATCTGGGCGGATTCAAACGCTCCTCTATTCGGTCTTGCTCCGAGTGGGGTTTACCCTGCCAGCGTTGTTACCAACACCGCGGTGCGCTCTTACCGCACCATTTCACCCTTACCGGACGAATCCGGCGGTATCTTTTCTGTGGCACTTTCCGTGGGCTCGCGCCCCCCAGGCGTTACCTGGCACCCTGCCCTATGGAGCCCGGACTTTCCTCCGAGCCTCAAAGACTCAGCGACTGTCTGGCCGACTCCAGGACCTAGGTTACTGGCTCTTCAGGATCGTTGGAAGCTCCATCGCCCGGGTGCAACGTCGAATACACTTCGCGGCGGCGCGCGCCGCTGAGCCGCACCGTTAGCGCCAGCGCTTGTTTGGGCGGTAATTCGGCGCTCAACACTGCGTAGATACGTCTAATTTCGGCGCTCCCTGGGCTCGACCTTGCATCCCCGGCGCCACCCACCACCAAGACGAACTCGCCGCGAGAGAACCGACCCTGCCGGCTCAATTCCACCAACTCACCAAGCGAGCCAAAACAGGATTCCTCATGCAACTTGGTGAGCTCCCGGGCCAATAGGGCCGGGCGAGAAGCACCGAGGGATTCGGCGAGGGCGACGAGCGTCCGCTTAAGATGGTGCACTGAAGCAAAAATCACCGCCGTTCGCGGTTCATGGGCGAGCAAGGCCAGGCGAGCGCGCAGATCGTTGGCCTGGCGCGGCAGAAAACCCTCGAAGACCCAGCGGTCACTGGGCAAGCCGGCGATTGATATCGCCGCCGTCGCCGCACTCGGTCCGGGCACCGCCTGCACGACGATGCCCGCATCCCGGGCCGCGGCCACTAACCGGTAGCCCGGGTCCGACACGAGGGGAGTCCCGGCATCGGAAACCAGCGCCACATCGTCGCCCGCGAACAGTCGCTCGAGCAGCCCTTGGACGCGCGACCGCTCGTTGTGGTCATGGTAAGAAATAGTGGGTGTTTCCACCCCGATACGCGATAGCAATCGCCCAGTGTGGCGGGTATCCTCGACCGCGATGAGGCTCACTTCAGCGAGCACCCGTCGTGCCCGCGGGCTTAGATCTTCTAAGTTGCCGATAGGGGTTGCCACCACAAACAAACAGCCTGGAGATCGCGTCATGCAAGGAATGCTGCCCGCCGCTGGCCCCAAAGTCCAAGCCTGGATTGTGTTGGCGGTCGTAGTGCTCGGCGGCTGTGTCGATCAAACGATTTACCGTCCGGATCCAACAGGGCCGCTGGAACGGCGGGCAATCCAGGCCGAGGTCGAGCTCCGCCACTTAGAAGCGGCGGACCTCTACCGCCAGTTAGCCAACAGTGTCCAGGGCGACCAGCGCACGAATTTCTTGTTGCGCAGCGCCGAGCAACTGCTTGCTGCCGGCGACCCGGCGGCTGCGTACAGGCGCTTGGCGGCCGCGCCGTCACCGACGGATAGCGGTATCCTGGCGCGTCTGCGGGTCACCCAGGCTCGCATCGAACTCGCCCAAGGCAACCCCGAAAAGGCTTTAGCCCACATCGATAGCCTCGGCTCGGCCGTGCCCACTGCGCTGATCGGGGAAGCGTTGTTGATCCGCGGCCAAACCCTGTTTCAGCTCGATCGCCCGACTGAAGCGATCACCAGTCTCGTCGAGCGTGAACCCTGGCTGAGCCGCAGCGATCAGGTGCTGGGCAACCAGCAGGTCATTTGGCAAGGTCTCCGGGACACCGTCGTCCTCGAGCCCGAATTGAGCGGCGATCTGGTCGTGGACGGTTGGCTGGAGCTGCTGCCCATTGCCCAACGCGCCAACGTTGAACCGTTGGCAATCCGGCAGGCGCTCATCGACTGGCGGGCACTGCGGCCTCGGCACCCCGCATCAGCGGGGCTCATCGGCCAATTGTTGGATCAGATCCGCGACCTAACGAACTATCCTAACCGGGTTGCCGTGCTGCTGCCCCTGGGGGGCCGCCAGGCCGTTGCTGCCCAAGCCCTGCGCGATGGCATGGTCGCAGCCCATTGGAGCGATGTCGGCGGCACCCGGCCACGCCTCAAGATTTATGACACCAGCGGCATCGGGGCCGGCCAGGCCTATGCGCAGGCGTTGGCCGATGGCGCCGATTTCGTGGTCGGACCGCTACTCAAAAGCGCCGTAGAGGAGGTGGCCTTGCAGGCGGGTAGCGTGCCCACGTTGGCACTCAATTATTTGGAAGAGATTCGCCAGGTCGTGCCGGGGTTTTATCAATTCGCGCTGGCGCCGGAAGACGAGGCCCGAGAAGTTGCCCGGCGGGCGATCGCCGAGGGACACCGAAACGGCGTTGTTCTCATCCCCAATAGCAACTGGGGTATTCGCGTCCTGACCAGCTTCAGGAGCGAATTCGAAGCCTACGGGGGTGCCGTTCTAGAGTTTCGCGGCTACGAAACCGGAGCACAGGATTTCAGCGGTTCTATCACGAGCCTCTTCAAACTTGCTGAAAGCAACCAGCGTTATCGACGGCTGGCGGCGAATCTCGGTCGCGATGTGGAATTCGAGCCACGGCGACGACAAGACGTGGATTTCACCTTCCTCGCCGCGGATTCGCGGACGGGTCGGCTGCTCATGCCGCAGCTACGTTTTCATTACGCCGGCGATATCCCTACCTACGCCACCGCCGATATATTCGAGCCCGGCGGGCGCGGCAATAACAGTGACCTCAACGGCGTCATCTATCCCGACGCACCAATGCTGGTCGCTCCCAGCATGAGCAGCGAGGCTGTGCGGACAGCCATCGAGCGGCATTGGCCGAGCCGCGGTAAGCGTCTGTCGCGACTCTACGCGATGGGATTCGACGCCTACCGGCTGATACCCCTGCTAAACCGAAGCGACCCCGGGGAAGTCCTGTATAGCGGCCTGTCCGGACAACTCAGCCTGGACCGTGAGGGTCGAGTGCACCGGCAGCTGGTATTCGCGCAAATGCGCGAGGGTCGGCCCACACCTTTGGATGCAACACTCACCCGCGAGGAAGTCGCGGTCAATACCGCCCCTTAGCCGCTACTGGAATCGTGCCGGATCGCCATGAAAGAGGCCTTAGCGGCGAAGCTTTGGCCCGTAATTATCTCGAACAACGGGGTTTAGAAACGCTCTTGCGCGGCTATCGCTGTCGGCTCGGCGAGCTAGATCTGGTCTGCCGCGACCAAGGCGTCTTAGTCGTGGTAGAAGTTCGAGCACGCTCGCACACCGGCTGGGTCGGCGCGGCTGCCAGCATCGACGGGCGCAAGCAGACCCGCATTATCCGGACGACCCGGCACTTGCTGATGACTCACCCGAGCTGGGCAATCCGACCCATTCGCTTCGACGTCGTTGCCCTGACCCACCTGGCACAGGAAATCCGCATCGAGTGGATCCGGAACGCTTTCTCGGCTCAATGAGTCGGTCGTCAACGACCCACAGGTCGTGGGACAATGACCCCTGCTGCGATCGGAAACGAAAATGACATTAGAACAGCGAATCCAAGGGCATTTCGAAGAAAGTATCCAGGTAAAGCGCGCGGCCATGGCTCTTGCGCCGAAAATCGTCAGCGCGGCCAGCCTGATCACGCAATGTTTGTTGGACGACGGCAAGATATTGGCCTGCGGCAACGGCGGCTCCGCTGCAGACGCGCAGCATTTTTCCGGGGAGTTTCTCAACCGTTTCGAAATGGAACGACCCGGCCTGCCGGCTATCGCACTAACAACCGACAGCTCTACCCTTACCTCGATCTCGAATGACTATTCGTATGAGGAAATCTACGCCAAACAAGTCCGTGCCCTTGGCCAACCCGGTGATGTCCTACTGGCCATTTCGACATCCGGAAACTCCGCGAACGTGCAGCGAGCTATCGAGGCGGCTCACGAGCGGCGCTTGAAGGTGGTGGCCCTGAGCGGTCGCGACGGCGGCCGCATGGCCCAAGCATTAGATAGCGGGGATATCGAGCTGCGAGTGCCCGCAGAGCGCACCTGCCGAATTCAGGAAGTTCACATCGTGCTCATCCATTGCCTGTGCGACCTCGTGGATCACCAACTGCTCGGCAACTAGCGAGTAGTCTACTTGACGACCCGCAACCGGGGCTTATCGTCGCCATCACCGTCCGGAGGTGTCTCCCCGCCAGGTTCATCGTCAGTAAAAATCATGCCCTGGCCAGTTTCGCGAGCATATATCCCCAAGACGTTGTCCATCGGCACACTGATGCGGCGAGGCCGTCCGGAAAACCTGGCCTCAAAATCGATCTGGTCATTGCCCAGCGTTAGATCCTGGGTTGCCTGATAGCTGACGTTGAGTATGATGCGCTCGTCCGTCACATGCTCGCTGGGCAGGTCCGCATGGGGAAAATTGACGTCGACAACGATATGGGGCGTCAGTCCATTGTCGCTCATCCATTCATGCATCGCCCTCAACAAATAGGGACGCTTGGAACCTACGTCAGACGTCATGACATTACTGACGCATCTCCTGCTCCAGCTCTGTCAAACTCTCTTGAAAGGATGGGCGGGAAAACACCTCGTCCATATAGCGATGCATCACGCGGCCCTGACTGCCGAGATCAATATCGTAAACGGGCAAACGCCATAAAATTGGAGCAATCGTGCAGTCTACTAGCGAGAATTCATCGCTCAAGAAAAACCGCTTCGCCGTGAAGATCTCTGCACTGGTCAAAATGCTTTCGCGCAGTATTTTCCGCGCCCGGGAAACCGGTTTTCGATCGCCACCTTCGTCGATCTCGGTGGCCAGCGAGTACCAATCCATTTCGATGCGATACAGGGCCAAACGAAATTGCGCCCGGGTCACTGGATCTACTGGCATCAGCGGTGGATGAGGGAAGCGCTCGTCCAG